>JALSPT010000158.1 GCA_026985785.1 Anaerolineales bacterium | reverse complement strand
GGGTCGAACTGGTCGAGTTGCAGATACCAGCGGGCGGCTTCCACCAGCGCCTCCTCCGGCGCCAGCCCCACCAATTCGCTGTGATGCACCGCCACGCCATAGCGCGCCGCCTCCCGCCGGATGAGTTCCACCACCCGGGCGATGGGCGTCTTGCGGTAGTTGGTCAGGTTCATCGAAACCTGCGCCCGGCCTTCCACCAGCAGGCCCAGCGCCTTGACGTAGCGCAACCCGCCCGAGGAATGCCGCACGGCGCGGGCAATCTTCTTGGCAATGCTGACGTCGTCGGTGGTGAGATAGACATTGTAAGCAATCAGGGGGTCGCGCGCCCCAATGACCGTCGCCCCCGCCGGGCCGACACGCTTGGGGCCGAAGTCGGGGTCGCGCGCCGGGTTGACGCCGATTTCCTCTTTCAGCGCCTCGTACTGGCCGCGGCGGATGTTCTCCAGGTTTTCCCGCTCGGGGCGGGTGGCGGCCTTTTCGTAAAAGTACACCGGAATGCCGAGTTCCTCGCCGACGCGCTTGCCCAAACGGCGGGCGATTTCGATGCACTCGGTCATGGTGACGTCGCGGATGGGCACGAAGGGCACCACGTCGGTGGCGCCGATGCGGGGATGCTCGCCGGTGTGATGGTTCAGGTCGATGAGCGCCGCGGCTTGGGCGATGCCGCGAAAGGCGGCCTCTTCCACCGCCGCGGGTGGGCCGACGAAGGTGACCACCGTGCGGTTGTGGTCGGGGTCGGAGTGATGGTCGAGCAGCACCACGCCGTCCACGGAGGTGATGGCTTCCAGAATTTGCTGCACCACCTCGGGGCGGCGGCCTTCGGAAAAGTTGGGGATGCACTCCACCAGGGGCATGGGCATGGGAAAACCTCCGGGTGAGCAAAGGAAAGAGTATCAATCTTACCACTTTTAAAGCAGGCAGGCGGCCTGGTTGGCCGCCTGCCCAAGCGAAGGAGGAGAGGAGTCAAGGAGCGGGCTGCAAGGCGTCTCCGCTTTGCTCGCCCTCTGCCTTCTCCAAACCAAGGAGGTATTTGTGGATCGCGGCAGCAGCCCGACGACCGGCTGCCACTGCGGTTACCACCAAATCCGGGCCGGTGGCCGCATCACCGCCAGCATACACGCCAGGGCGGCTGGTTTCACCGGTTTCGGGATCGGTCACGATCAAGCCCCAGTTGTAGGTTTTCAGGTTGGGTGTGGTCTTGCCGATGGTCTCGTCCGGCCAGTAACCGATGGCCAGTACCACGATATCGGCTTCCAGGGTGAAATTGGAGCCTTCGATCGGGATTGGGCGGCGGCGGCCACTTTCGTCCGGCTCGCCTAAGCGCATCTTCACGCATTCCACCGCCTTCAGATTGCCCTCTTCGTCACCGATGAACTTCACCGGCTGGGTAAGGAACATATAGCGGGCACCTTCTTGCCGCGCCCAGGTGCGGTCTTTGATGCCGCCTGGCATCTCGGCCTCCGAGCGGCGGTACACGCAGGTCACCTCGGCAGCCTTCAGCCGCACCGAGGTGCGCAAGCAGTCGGAAGCGGTATCACCGCCGCCGACCACGATGACCTTCTTGCCCTCGACGTGCAGCGGCCCCTTGCCTTTGTACTCTTCCGGCCAGATCTCCTCCGGCACGTTGGCGCGCACCAGATACTCGGTCGCCGGAATCACGCCGTTCAGATCATTGCCTTCCACCTTCATCGGCGCGTCCACGTTGGCACCCACACCGATGAACACGGCTTCGAACCCCTCGGCGAACAGGTCGTCGATGGTCTTGTCCTTGCCGATTTTGGTGTTGAACACGAACTCCACCCCGGCCTGCTTGAGGTCGTCCACGCGGGCAAAGACGACGTCTTTCGGCAATTTGAAGTTCGGGATGCCGTACACCAACAGGCCGCCGGGGGCAGGTTTGGCGTCGAACACGGTCACATCGTGCCCGCGCTGGCGCAACTGCTCGGCGCAGGAAAGCCCCGCCGGGCCGGCGCCCACCACGGCCACCCGATGGCCGGTCGGCTCGCCCACCGGCACTTCCACCGTGCCGCCCTTGACGCGCCGCTCGTAATCGACCACGAAGGTTTCCAAAATGCCCGTCAGCACCGGGCCATCGTAGGCATCGCGCACGCAGCCGCCCTGGCACAGCACCTCGTGTGGGCAGACCCGGCTGCAAATTTCGGGCATCGAACTGGTCTCCCGATACAGGGCAGCAGCCTCCAGAAAGCGCCCTTGCTCGATCAACCACATGGCCGAAGGGATGTCGTTGTGCACCGGGCAGGCCTGCATACACGGCGCGGGGTCGGGGCAATGGATGCACCGCGCCGCCTCCCGCTGGGCTTCTTCCGGCGTCAGCGGAATGACGATGTCGTTGAAATCACAAATTCGTTCCTGGGGATCGCGCAGTTTGAGGCCCAGATAGGGCACGCCTAAGCGTTCCTTGCGGTCGATCGGCAAGGTCTCGCTGGGGACTTTCTGCATCCTGCACCTCCTCTCCTACCTTCGCTCAAGGTGGCTTAATCCATACCAGAAAAACGCATTTTTAGCAGGTGATGATTGTCACGAAATGCCCTCGCGCGTATTTTCGGTTTGCATATTTATTCTACCGCGAAAGCGCATTTTTTGCCTCCCGACATTGGCAGGCTTCGCGAACCTCGTTGCCGCGCCGCAGATAGCCATCGTAAGCCCGCCCCGTGCCCTGCGAAACCCAGCCATCCAACACCCACGGCAGGTCGCGGTCGGCGGGGATCCACTCGCCGTTGTACTTGCGGGCGATGTGCACATGGGTGGCGTTGGCCAGGCCGCCTTCGCACGAGGGATGCCCGATACGTTCCCCGGCGTGCAGACGCGTGCCCGCCGCGACCCGCCCCTCGGCGGCGATGTGCAGATAGAGCACATCCCAGCCGGTTTGCTCATAGCCGTCGCCGTCCAGGTCGAGCATCACCACGCCATGCTCGGAGCGCACCACCAGCCCATCGGCCACGGCAGTAACCCATTTGTGGCTGACCGCGCAGCGGTGCTGCGGCGGCACGTCGCCGGGGGCGAAGTCCAGCGCACCCCATGCCGCCCCGTCGCCCCAGGCGCTGTGCGGCCCGCCGGTGAAGTACCAGGTTACCCCCGGCTCGAAGGGCAGTTGCATGGGCGGCTGGCGCAGGTCGGGCGGCAATAGCGGCTCCAGGGCGTAGTCGAAAGGATAACCAAACAGGCGGCGATAGGTTTGGACGAAACCCTCGGGACCGACGTCGCGCTGCCAGTCCGCCAGCCCGTCGAGCAGGGCGAAAAAGTGCTGCACCGCCGCGGTGCCCGCGTTGGCGGTCGGGTTGGGGCGCACGATTTGCCCATCGGCCAGCACGAACGCCGCCAGGCCATCCACCCGCCAGAGGTAGTAGCCGCGGTTGAGTTCGTTGGCCGCCCAGTGCAGTTGCCGCCACAGGCCGGCGCGCCGCGGGTCGCGCCACCCCATCGGGAAACGTAACGCCTGCTCGCCCACCTGGCGATGGCTCAGCCAGCCGCCCCGGTATTCCAGCAGCGCCAGCAGCAGGCGGGGGTTGACCGAGTAATCGCGCGCCACGCGGGCCACGAGTTGCGCGCCGGTGAAGGTCTGACCGTCCACCTCCTCGGTGTACGCCGCCAGCAGGCCGCCCTGCCGGGCAACGAACGCCGCGAGGTCGAAGGTCGCGCTGGTGGGGCTGGCGACCAGTTCGGCATCGGGGATGATCTTGAACGCTGGCGCCTGCGCCGCGGGGCGAGGGGCAGGGATGACTAAGGTGCTGCCGACGGTGAGGATGTTAGGGTTTTGCAAGTGGTTGGCCGCGATGATGGCCTGCACGCTGACGTTGAAGCGCCGCGCCAGTAGCGCCAGCGTATCTCCCTCGGCGACGATGTAATCGGTCTGCTGGGCGCGCAGGGTGGGGAGGGGATGCGGCGCGTCGGGGGTGGGGGTGGGGTAGGGCGTGCCGGGTTTGTGGGGCGGGGTGGCAAAAATGGTGGCGGTGGGCGTGGTGGCCGGGATGTAGGGCGCAGGCGGCGGCTGCCATACCGCGGTGTCCTGCCGCCAGGCGTGGGTGCAGGCAGCCAGTCCCCCCAGCAGCAAGAAAAGGAAGGCGAGACGGAAAGTGCGCATGGCTTTCATGGCAGGCGGTAGGCCTCCAGGCGGCGGAAGGCCACAATGACACCCTCTTCGCCCGCGGCGCGAGCGAAAAGGCCGATGTAATCCCGTCCGTAGCGCGGGTAAGGGTCGTCGACGGCAAAGAGCACCGCGCCATTGACGGCAAAATAGAGCCGCTTTCCCGCGGCCCGCACGCTGAGCACGCTGCGCACGGGTGCGCCAGCGGGCACACCGCCCGGCTGGGGCGTTGCCTGGGGGATGGGCAGGCCGCCTTCCACCGATTCGACGAAAGCCTGCCCTTCGCAGGTCAGCCCAAAGCGGTAATAGCGCCCTCCGTTGGCCGTAGCGCGCACCACCACGCCATAGGCATCGCCTCCGCGACAGACCTGCGGCTCGGCCTGCACGGTCAGGTAGAGGTCGGCGGCCAGCGGCTCACGCCACAAGGCCAGCATCACCCCCCGCCGGCGGGTGACGGTGAGGGAAAGCACCCCATCGGCCACCCCGAAGCGCCCGGCGTAGCCGGTGGGGGAACGCCAGTGCGCCGCCGAGGCGAAAGGCGCGGTGAGCAACGATGCCCCGACGTCGGCCTGCAGGTTGGGCGTGGGGGTTGGGGCCAGGGTGGGCGGCAAGGGGGTCGGGGTGCTGGTGGGCGGGAACCACTGCACGGTGGGCGTCGCAACGGGGGTGAAGGTCGTTGTCGCCGTGGGCAGCGCAGGGGGTGGGGGGGCAGGCAGGCAACCCGCCAGCAACAGCCCCAGCAACAACATGCCCCAAGCCAGCCGCTTCATGGCACCAGCATCACCTTGCCCGATTCGCCGGATTCCATCGTGGCAAAGGCCTGTTCAAAGTCTTCCAGGCGGTAACGATGGGTCACCATTTGGCTCAAGTCCACCGTGCCGGAAAACACCAGCCCGCGCGCCTGATACCAGGTTTCCCACAGGCGGCGGCCAGTAATACCCCGCAGGGTCACGCCCTTGAAAACCACATGGTGATCCCAGTCCAGGCGAATCGGACGACCGGCCACGCCGAGCACGGCCACCTCGCCGCCGGGCTTGAGGGCGCGAAAGCCCTGGTCGATGGCGCTTTCGGCACCCGACATCTCCAGCCAGACATCGACGCCTTCGCCGTGGGTGAGCGCCAAAATCTCTTCGGCCACGGCCTGGGTGCGGGCGTTGAACACCTCGTCGGCGCCCATGCGACGGGCAAAGTCCAGACGGTATTCGCTGATGTCGGTGGCGAACACGGCACGCGCGCCGATGGCTTTGACTACCGCAATCGTCATCAGCCCCACCGGCCCGCAGCCGGTGATGAGCACTTTCTTGGCGCGCACGTCGGCGGCAAACGCGGTGTGGACGGCGTTGCCGAAGTTTTCCATCAGCACGGCAATTTCCAGCGGCAGGTCGGGGGGATTGGGCCAGGCATTTTGCGCCGGGATGGCAATGTACTCGGCAAAGCCGCCGTCACGGTCCACACCGATGAGTTGGGTGTTTTCGCACAGATGGCCGTTGCCGGTCATGCAAAAACGGCACTGGTTGCAGATGACGTGCGATTCCAAAGAAACGAAATCGCCGACTTTGACCCGAGTGACCTCGCGGCCAGCGTCGACGATTTCGCCGCACACCTCGTGGCCGGTGATGACCGGCGGGTGGATGCGGTCGGCAGCCCAGGGGTCCCAATGGTAGATGTGCAAGTCGGTGCCACAAATCGAGGCGGCCTTCACCTTGACGAGCACATCGTGCGGCCCGATGGTGGGGATGGGGCGTTCGGTCAGGGTTAGGCCGGGCGCCGCCTCCGCTTTGATCACGGCTTTCATCGTTTCAGGCATGGGAAACTCCCGAAAAAATGCAGGATAGGCGAGCGCGAGTATTATAGCACCGGCACAAGGTAGGGCTACAAATGCACCTGATGGCTCATATAGTAGCGCATGACCTCCTGATAAATTTGATGGGCGCGCTGGACGACGTCCGCCGGGGCACCTTGCTGCTGCAACTGGCCTACCAGAGCGGCCATTTGCTGGAGCAGGATTTCGTTGACCAGTTTCCGGTTTTCGTCGAGCAACTTGCGGCGCGCCTCGGCGTCGGGTGCCTCCAACAGTTTCTGCACCAAAGCCACCTCGGGCGGCGGGGCAAACAGTCTATCCAGCGTTTCCAACACCTGGTTGATGCGGGCGCTGCGTTCCAGGTCGCCCTTTTGGCGGGCTTCCTGGAGCGCCTCTTCCAGCACCTGGAGGAAGAGTTCGTCGATCTGGGGCGCGGCCTCGCGCAGCGCCTGTTCGACATCATCGGCCTGGAGCACCTTTTCCACCGTCTGGCGGCGCGCCTGGATGGCATCGTTCACCAGTTTGTCCACTTCCTGGCCGAGTTCCAGCAGGCGCTCTCGCAGGCGCTCCAGGCGGGCTTTTTCCTCCCCTGCGGCAGCGTCGATGCGTTCGCTGAGCCGCTGGAAGAAGGTGTAATCCATCACCGGGCGCAGGGCGCTCACCAGGGCGCGCAGTTGCAGGTCGTCATCGGCAGCCCGCACGAAAGCATCCACCACCTGGTCCAGGGTGGGACGGCTGCCGAGTTGGCGGAGGGCGTCTTCGGCGGCGCGCAGGGCATCCTCCTGCGCTTTGAGTTGCTGCCCAAACTCGGTGTGGTCCACCGCGGCGCGATGCACCGCCAGCAGCGCCTCGGCGCTCCGCCGGTCGCCGCCCACGGCCGCTGCTTCGATGAGTTGCTGCAAGAGGGCAAAGAAGTCGGCATCCACCAGCGCCTTTTCCTGTTCTAAAATGGCCTTGCGGACGTCGTCGCCGGAAGCCGTCATCAGGCGCTCGATGAGGCGAATGCGGTCTTCCTGGGCTTTCAGCATCTCTTTGGTGATGCCGTCGGCTTCCAGAATGCGCTCGACCAGCCCCTGGAAGGTGAGCATGGTCTGAGGCTGGAGCAGGTAAGCCTTGCGCTTTTCCGGCGGTAGGCGGTTGATGATCTGGTTGAGCAACCGCCCCAAGGCGCGCTCTTGCTCATCGCGATTGCGCCCCAATTGCGGCGGATAGTAAGTGAGCAGGAGTTCTTTCTCCGGGTCGTGGTACACGATGGGCGTTTCGGCGCGCCCCTGAAAGCCGCAGTAGGGGCATTGGATAATGTTGAAAGCGCCGGAAAGCAGCGTTTGCTTGGCCTGGGGGTCTTCGGCCAGGTCGAACACCTGACGGATGTCGGCGGTCACCATTTGGCCGCATTGAGGGCAGGGAACAGTTGTCTTGGGCATAGGAAATCCTCGGGATGCTGGAATGTCGAAGCGTCAAGTAAGGAAGGGCGGGTTCAGCGGGGCAAGGAAAAGCACACCCGCGCGCCGCGCTCGGCGGGGTCGATCCACATCCGCCCGCCGTGGGCTTCCACAATCGCGCGGGCAAGGTAAAGCCCCAGACCGGCACCTTTGGTGTGGCGCACGGCTTCCCTCGCCCGGTAGAAGCGGTCGAACACATGGGGCAGATCTTCGGGGGCGATGCCGGGGCCTTCATCCTGCACGCAAATCGCCACCCGGTCGGCGCGCACGATGCCATCTACCCAGATGTTTGTCCCTTCCGGCGAATATTTGGCGGCGTTGGAAAGCAGGTTGGAGAGCACCTGCTCCAAGCGTTGTTCGTCGGCTTCCACCGGCGGGAAATCGGGCGGCAGGCGGTTGTGATACGTATGGCGGGGGTCGGAGACGGCCATCCGCCGGATGAGGCGTTGGACAAGGTGATAGAGCGAGACTTCGGCTTTGTGCAGTTCCACCGCACCCGCCTGTAAGCGCGAGGCTTCCAGCAGGCTTTCCACCAGTTGCGCCAGGCGGTCGGTTTCTTCTTCAATGACGGCCAAACTTTCCTGCACGATGCGCTCATCCCAGCGAGCGTCTTCCCGTCGCAGGGTACTGACATAGCCTTTGATCAGGGCAATGGGGGTCTTGAGTTCATGGCTGATGATGGAAATGAAGGTGGATTTGAGTTCGTCGGCTTCGCGGAAGTGGGTAATATCACGCACGGTGGCGATGATGTTGAGCAGGGTGCCATCCTGAGCAGTCAGAGGAGCATAGGTGATGCCAATGGGCAGCGGCGGCTGGTCGTTGGGACGGAGGAGATCGCCCTGAACGTAAAGGGTGGCACGGGGGGTAAGGGGCCAGCCGCCCGCCTCGGCGGTCTCCAGCGGCAGTCCCTGCTCTATTTTTGCCCAGCGGATGATTTCCTCATGCCTGCGACCGCGAATGGCCTCGCGTGGTTGCCCGTACATGCGGGCGAAGGCCGGATTGCAGCGCTCGATGGTGTGGTCGGCGGTGAGGATGAGCATCCCATCGGCCACAGCATCGAGTAAGGCGTCGAGGCGGCGCTTTTCACGCCGCACTTGCTGGTAGAGTTGGGCGTTGCGCACCGCGATAGCCGCCTGGTCGGCAAAACTTTGCAGCAGCAGGCGGTCGTTGGGCGAAAACACCCCGGCGTAACTGCGAAAGATGAAAATCACGCCGATGACCTGTTCGTGGAAAACCAGGGGCAGCCCTACACTGCTCAGCAGCCCCAAACTGGCGGCGCGGGTCAACGCCTCCAGGCGGCGGTAGACCTCGGGCAGTTCATGGCGGGCGGCGTCGTCGTGCAGGGGGACGTCTTCCAGCAACGATTCGACGTGCCGCAGAAAGGCGGCCGGGATGCCATGCGCGGCGGCCACCGCCCAGCCGCGGGTGTCATCCCGCAGGGCGATCAGCCCCGCCTGCCCGGCCAGCATCTCGACCGCAAAGCGCAGAATTTGCGCCAGGAGTTTATCCAGGTCGAGTTCCTGGGTGAGGGCACGGGTGATTTCCAGCAGGGAGTCGCGCTGGTAGATGCGGAAGTCGGGGAGCATGGAGGGGGAGGGGGTATTGGGTATTGGGTATTGGGGGTTGGGGGAGGCGTGCCGGGGTTTAGGAGAACGCCCGGCACGCTGCACTTTTTACCCCAAATCTGCTTCCGTGCGGCGGATGGCCTCTTCGAAGATGGCCAGCCCTTCGTCGAGCAAATCTTTGGTGATGACCAATGGCGGGGCAAGGCGAGCGGTGCTCTTGCCGCAGCCCATCATCAGCGCGCCCAGGCGGAAGGTGTAGTCGATGACTTTGTCGCGAAATTCGGGGTAATATTCGCGGCTTTCGCGATCGCGCACGAATTCCACGCCGATCATCAAGCCCTTGCCACGCACCAGGCCGATGTTGGGGTGCCTTTCGGCCATTTCCTGCAGGCGCTGCAAAGCATACGCGCCCATCTCGGCGGCGTTGTGGAGGCCTTCTTCTTCCAGCACGTCGATAGTGGCCAGCGCCGCCGCCGCAGCCAGGGGGTTGCCGCCGTAGGTGTTGCCGTGGGCGCCGGGAGGCCAGTTTTCCAAAATGCGCTTGCGAGCAATGATCGCGCCCATCGGCACACCCGAAGCGATGCCTTTGGCGGTACACACAATGTCGGGCTCGACGCCCCAGTGCTCGATCGCCCACCACTTGCCGGTGCGCCCCATGCCGGCCTGCACTTCGTCGTCGATGAGCAGGATGCCGTACTTGTCACACAGTTTCCGCAGCGCGGGGAAGAAACCATCCGGCGGCACGACATAGCCGCCTTCGCCCTGGATGGGTTCCACAATGATGCCCGCCACCTCGTCGGGCGGCAGCAGTTTGCTTAGCACCTGCTCTTCGATGTAGCGCACCACGGTCTCGCCGTAGTCCTCGCCGGGTTTGGAAATCAGCACCGGATGGTAAGGGTCTGGGTAGGGCACATGCACCACACCGGGCATCCACGGGAAGTAATTGGCGCGATAGTGCGATTTGCTGGCCGTGAAAGCCAGCGCGCCCATCGTGCGCCCGTGGAAGGCGCTCAGGAAGGCGATGAAGAACTTGCGCTTGGTGTAATACTTCGCGGCTTTGAGGGCGGCTTCCACGCTTTCGGCGCCGGAGTTGGCAAAAAAGGCCATCGCAGGCTCTTTGAACGGCGCGATGCCGGTCAGGCGCTCGCCGATGCGCACCCACAGTTCGTGGTAATAGTCGGCGGAAATGTGGAGGAATTTTTCAGCCTGTTCCTGAATCGCCTTGACCACTTTGGGATGGCTGTGGCCGGTGGAATTGACGGCAATCCCGGCGATCAGGTCGACGTAGCGGTAGCCGTCCACATCCCACACCTCAGCGCCTTTGCCGTGGGACATCACGAAGGGGGCCACACGTCCGGCCACGGGCGAGAGCACCTGCTTATCGCGCGCAATAATCGCTT
>JALSPT010000157.1 GCA_026985785.1 Anaerolineales bacterium | reverse complement strand
TGCCGGGCGGCGGCTTCCAGCCCCCGGCGCAGGTCGAAGTCCAGTTCCCAGGCCAGCAGGGTCTGCACCAGCCCCAACGCGGCGCGGCGCTGGCCGAAGGGGTCCTTGGCGCCGGTGGGGGCCAGCCCGGCGGCGAACAGCCCCATCAGGGTGTCCAGGCGGTCGGCCAGGCCCACGGCCAGGCCGGGTTTGCTCTGCGGTGTGGCGTCGCCGGTGAAGCGGGGCAGGTAGTGCTCGAAGATGGCATCGGCCACGGCCTGGGGTTCGCCGCCCCACAGGGCGTAGTAGCGCCCCATGATGCCCTGAAGCGAGGTCATCTCGACCACCATGTTGGTCGCCAGGTCGGCCTTGCACAGTTCGGCGGCGCGGCGGGTGACCGCCTGCTCGTCGGCCTCCAGGCCGAGCAGCGGCGCCAGGTCGTCCACCAAGGCGCGGATGCGCTGCGTTTTATCCCACATCGAGCCCAGGTCGGCCTGGAAGGTGAGGGTTTTCAGTTTGGGCAGGAAGTCGTCCAGTTTGTGTTTGCGGTCTTCGCGGATGAAGTACGCCGCGTCGGCAAAGCGGGCGCGGATGACGTCTTCGTTGCCCTGGATGATGGGGGCGTAGATCTCACCCCTCCCCCCATCCCCCTCCCCTCCCTTAGTAAGGGAGGGGAGGGGGCGACCGCCCGCGGCGGTTGGGGGTGGGGAGAGATCAGGTTTATTCGCCACGGTGATGAAATAGGGCAGCAGTTGGCCGTCCTTCTCCACCGGGAAGTAGCGCTGGTGCTTCTTCATCACTGCGATGAGCACCTCGCGGGGCAGGGCAAGGTATTCTTCTTCGAAGGTGCCGCGCAGCGCGGTGGGGGCTTCGACGAGGTTCGTGACTTCGTCGAGGAGGGCGTCGTCATCGGGCACCGAACCGCCCACCTCGGCGGCGAGTGCGGTGACCTGTTCCCGGATGATGTTGCGACGTTCGGCGGGGTCGAGCACGATGCCCTGGGCCTGGAGGGCGTCGAAGTAAGCCGCCGGGTCGGCCACGGGCAGGGTTTCGGGTTCCAAAAAGCGCAGGCCGCGGGTGGCCTCGCCGCTGAGCAGGCCGGCGTAGGCAAAAGGCACCGGGCGGTCACCCAGCAGGGCCAGCAGCCAGCGGATGGGGCGGGAAAAAGCCACCCGCGAGGCGTTCCAGCGCATGGTCTGGGCAAAGCGTAGGTCGGCAATCAGGCCGGGCAGGGCGGCGGCCAGCACCTCGGTGGCCGGGCGGCCTGCCTCGCGCACCACGGCGGCCACATAGCGCCCGCCGTCCATCTCGCGGATTTCCAGGTCTTCCACGGCCACGCCCTTGCTGCGGGCAAAGCCCTGGGCGGCTTTGGTGGGGTTGCCTTCGGCGTCGAAGGCGCGGTCGGCGGGCGGGCCCTTGACCACCATCTCGCGGTCGGGCTGGCGCGGCGCGAGGCCGCGCACATGCACCACCAACCGCCGCGGCGTGCCCAGAACGCGCACCTCGTCGTGTTCCAGGCGCAGGCGTTCCAGCAAAGCGGGCACGGCCTGCCGCAACTGGTCGAGAGCAGCATCCAGTTCGGCGGGGGGGAGTTCCTCGGTGCCGATTTCCAGCAGGAAGTCGGCGGGACCCTTGGGCGGCGGAGGCGGGGCAGGCACTTCGGGCGGCGTGTAGGTGGCCTTGCTGTCGGCGCGCCCCCAGGGGAAGCCCAGGCTTTCGCGCTGGGCGATGTAGGCTTCGGCCACCTGGCGGGCCTGGTTGCGCATCCGCCCGAAGAAGCCCTGCCGCTCGGTGACGCCCACCGCGCCGCGGGTGTCGAGGATGTTGAAGGTGTGGGAACACTTGAGGACGTAGTCGTGCGCCGGTAGCACCAGCCCCTCGGCCAGGCAGCGCTCGGCTTCGGCCTCGTAGATGCGGTAGAGTTCCTGCAGGCGCTCGACGTCGGCCAGTTCGAAACTGTATTTGCTGAATTCCTGCTCGTTTTGCAAGTGCAGGTCGCCGTAGGTGCGCTGCTCGTTCCAGCGGATGGCCTTGAAATCGCGCACCCGCTGTAAGGCCATCGCGATGCGCTCCAGGCCGTAGGTGATTTCCACAGCCACGGGGTCGAGGGTCTGGCCGCCCGCCTGCTGGAAGTAGGTGAACTGGGTGATTTCCAGGCCGTTGAGCCACACTTCCCAGCCCAAACCCCACGCGCCCAGGGCGGGCGACTTCCAGTTGTCTTCCACGAAGCGGATGTCGTGCACCTGCGGGTCGATGCCCAAAGCCTCTAACGATTGGAGGTAGAGTTCCTGGGGGTTGCCGGGGTCGGGCTTGAGGATGACCTGGAACTGGTAGTGCATCTGTAGGCGGTTGGGGTTTTCGCCATAGCGCCCGTCGTCGGGGCGGATGGAAGGCTCCACATAGGCGACGTTCCACGGCTCGGGGCCGAGCACGCGCAGCACGGTGGCGGGGTTCATCGTGCCCGCGCCCACCTCGGTGTGGTACGGCTGCCAGATCAGGCAGCCATGCTCAGCCCAAAAGCGCTGCAGGGTGAAGATGATGGATTGGAAGTCGGGGGATGG
>JALSPT010000156.1 GCA_026985785.1 Anaerolineales bacterium | reverse complement strand
ATGAAAACCCGCGCCGTCATCCTTGCCGGTGGGGAAGGCTCTCGCCTGAGCGTCCTCACCTCCAAACGCACCAAGCCCGCCGTGCCCTTCGCGGGCAAGTACCGCATCATCGACTTCGTGCTTTCCAACTGCGTCAACTCCGGCATCTTCGACGTCATGGTGGTCGCCCAATATCGCCCGCATTCCCTCATCGAGCACATCGGCTCCGGCGCGCCGTGGGACCTCAACCGCGACTGGACCGGCGGCGTGCGCATCTACACCCCTTACCGCGCCCGCAGCGATTCGGGCTGGTTCGTGGGCACCGCCGACGCCGTGCAGCAAAACTTCCGCTTCGTCAAGCACGGCAACCCTGAGGATATCTTCGTGCTTTCCGGCGACCACATCTACAAGATGGACTACGAGCGCATGTTGGCCTTCCACCGTGAGCACGACGCCGACCTGACCATGGCCGTGATCCGCGTGCCGTGGGAAGAAGCGCCGCGCTTCGGCATCGTGGGGGTGGACGACGACCTGCGGGTCAACGCCTTCATCGAAAAGCCGCCCCAGCCGCCTTCCAATCTTGCCAACATGGCCGTCTATCTCTTTAAGTTGGGCGTGCTGGACAAAGTGCTGCTGGAAGACCACGACCGCCCCGACTCCAGCCACGATTTCGGCAAGGACATCCTGCCGCGCATGGTGGAAAGCGGCTACCGCATCTTCGCTTACCCCTTCGAGGATTACTGGCGCGATGTCGGCACGGTGCAATCGTACTGGGAAGCCCACATGGACTTGCTGCAGGACGCCCCGCCCCTGAACCTGTACGACCGTGCGTGGGTCATCCACACCCGCACCGAGGAGCGCCCGCCGATGCGCATCGCGCGCGGGGCAGAAGTGCGCGACAGTATGATTTCGGACGGCTGCATCATTGAAGCGGGCGCGGTGGTGGAACGCAGCGTGCTTTCGCCGGGCGTGGTGGTGCGCGCCGGCGCGGTGGTGCGGGAATCGGTGGTGCTGACCGACACGGAAATCGGCGCCCGCGCTCGCCTGATGCGCGCCGTTCTGGACAAGCGCATCGTGGTCGGGGAAGGCGCTCAGGTGGGCGGCGAGGCCGAGCCGCTGAAACTCACCATGATTGGCAAGGGCAGCGTGGTGCCCGCCGGGGCGATTTTGGAGCCGGGCGCGCTGATAGGCACCGACGTCACCCCCGAAGACTACCCCGCCGACCTGCACGTCGCCGCCACCGCCTTCGTCGAAACCCGCCGCCGCATCTCGCGGGTGTAGCCGCTCCCCCGCCATTCCTCATTCTTCATTCCTCATTCGCCATTCGCCATTCTTCATCCCTCATTCGCCATTCGCAATTCGCCCTCCCCATGCGCGCTTCCGGCCTCCTCCTCCATCCCACCAGCCTGCCCGGCCCCGACGGCATCGGCGACCTGGGCCCTGCCGCCCGCCGGTTTGCCGCCGCCCTCGGCCAAAGCGGCAGCACGTTCTGGCAGGTGCTCCCCCTTGGCCCCACCGGCTTCGGCAACTCGCCCTATGCCACCTTTTCGGCCTTTGCCGGCAATCCCTACCTCATCAGCCCCGACGACCTGTTGGCCGAAGGACTGCTCACCGAGGCCGGCCTGGCCGACCGCCCCGCGTTCCCCGCCGGGCGGGTGGATTACGCCGCCGTCATCCCCTGGAAGCAAACCCTGGTGCAGCGCGCCTTCACGCGCTTTCGGCAGGGGCGTTTTCCTGCCTTAGAGGCCGACCTGGCGGCCTTCCGGCAGGCGCAGCGCGCCTGGCTGGACGACTTCGCCCTCTTCATGGCGCTCAAGGAAGCCCACGGCGGCGCGCCGTGGACGGATTGGCCGCCGCCGCTGCGCGACCGGCAGCCCCAGGCATTGGCCGCCGCCCGCCGCGACCTGGCCGAGGCGGTCGAGCGCCACATTTTCGCCCAGTTCCTCTTCTTCCGCCAGTGGGCTGCCCTGCGCGCCCACGCCCGGCAGCACGGCGTGCGCTTCATCGGCGACGCGCCCATCTTCGTCGCCCACGACAGCGCCGACGTCTGGGCGCACCCCGAACTGTTTTGCCTCGACGAGACCGGCCAGCCCACCGTGGTCGCGGGCGTGCCGCCCGATTATTTCTCGGCCACCGGCCAGCGGTGGGGCAACCCCCTCTATTGCTGGGAAGCCCACCGCCGCAGCGGGTACGCCTGGTGGCTGGCGCGCCTGCGCACGCTGCTGGGGCTGGTGGACGTCGCGCGGCTGGATCACTTTCGCGGCTTCGCAGCCTATTGGGAAGTGCCTGCCAACGCTCCCACGGCTGAAACCGGACGCTGGGTGCCGGGGCCGGGGGCGGAATTTTTCGCCGCGGTGCGCGCCGCCCTGGGCGAGGCGCCGTTCATCGCCGAAGACCTGGGCGTGATTACCCCCGATGTGGTCGCCCTGCGGGAGCAATCTGGCTTCCCCGGCATGAAGGTGCTGGTGTTTGCCTTCGACAGCGGCCCTGGCAACCCCTTTCTGCCGCACAACTACGCCGGTTCCAACTGGGTGGTTTACACCGGCACCCACGACAACGACACCGCGGTGGGCTGGTGGCAGGAGC
>JALSPT010000155.1 GCA_026985785.1 Anaerolineales bacterium | reverse complement strand
GGCGCTGCCGACTTTGGCGTAGGCGATTTCGCCGACCTGTTCGAGGAACTGTTTGGCTTCGGCGGGTTTGCACGCGCCTGGGAGCAGAACCGACGGCGACGCCCGCGCCGTGGCCGTGACATTCAGATTTCCTTGACGTTGACTTTCGAGGAAGCGGTGTTTGGGGCGGAAAAAGAGATCCGCTTTAGCCGCAACGAAGTGTGCCACACCTGCGGGGGCACCGGCGCGGCACCGGGAACCCACCCTCAGACCTGCCCCACCTGCCGGGGAAGCGGGCGCGTGCGCCAAACGCGGACGACTTTCTTTGGCACGATGGTGCAGGAGACCGTGTGCCCTACCTGCCAGGGACGCGGGCAGGTGATCAGCCAGCCGTGCCCGACCTGCCATGGACGGGGGGTGGAACGGCGCACGGTGCGCAAGGTGGTGGCTGTACCGGCGGGGGTGGATACCGGCACGCAAATTCGCCTGGCGGGCGAGGGCGAGCCGGGAGAAAACGGCGGCCCGGCGGGTGATCTGTATGTGAAAATCAAGGTCAAACCGCATAAGTTTTTCCACCGCCGCGGTGACGATATCATTCTGCACCTCAACATCAACATTGCCCAGGCGGCGCTGGGCGCAGAGATTCCGGTGCCCACGGTGGATGGTGAGGAGACTTTGCGCGTTCCCCCCGGCACCCAGCCCGGCGCGACCTTCCGCCTGCGTGGCAAAGGCGTACCGCATCTCCAGCGCAGCGGTCGCGGTGATCAGATTGTGGTGGTCAACGTTGAAGTTCCTACGCATCTTGACCCCCATCAGCGCCAGTTGATGGAAGAACTGGCGAAAAGCCTGGGCACCGAAGTCAAACCCCAGGAGCGGAGTTTGCTTGACCGCCTCAAAGAGCTGTTGGGGTAGGGCGTCGACAGGCTTTCTCAGGCGGATGCGCAATCGCCGTTGTTGCCCCCTGCCGTGGGGCGGGGGAGGTGGACGGTGAACGTGGTCCCCTTCCCCATTTCGGAAGTCACCTCGATGCGCCCGCCGTGGTGCTTGACGATCCAATAAGCAATTGAGAGCCCCAGGCCAAAGCCTTTACCGCGGCTGCGGGCCTTGTCGGCTCGGTAAAAGCGCTCGAACACATGGGGGAGATCTTCGGGTGGGATGCCCGGACCGGTGTCCTGGACGCGGCAGCGCACCCACTCGCCATCCTCTTCCAGGGCAAGCACGACTTTACCACCCTTGGGGGTGTATTTCACCGCGTTGCTCATCAAGTTGAGCAGCACTTGTTTCAGCCGGTCGGCGTCGCCACACACCTGCAGTGGTTTGATCTTGGCTTCCAGGGTGACTTTGCCCCGGGCGACCACCTGGATTTCGCGAAGCACATCGGCTGCCACGGCGTCCAGGTCGACGATTTCGCGCCGCAGCGGGAGTTTGCCCGCTTCGGCGCGGGCCAGCAGGAGCAGGTCGTCCACCAGGCGGCTCAGGCGGTCGGTTTCTTCCTCGATGCTATCCAGGGCTTCGGCATCCAGTTGGCCGATGCGGCGCATCCACTGGACGTTGCCTTTGATGACCGTCAAAGGGGTGCGCAATTCGTGGCCGACGTCGGCGATGAAACGGCGCTGGGCGCGGAAAAGGGACTCCAGGCGGGCAAGCGTGGCATTGAAAGCCTGAACCAAAGTCCATACCTCATCGCCTGCGCCTCCAGGCACTGCCAGGCGACGAGAAAGGTCGTCCGCGTGGGTGATCTGGTCGGCCAAAGCGGTTACGTGGGCAAGCGGCTCCAGGGCCTTTTGGACGCCTATGTAACTCACGATGGCCAGCAATAGCATGGCCAGTGTGGTGGCGCCCACAAGGGCCCAAAATACGGCCTCACGGGCTTGCTCCACGGTGGTGAGAGGCGCGCCAACTTCCAGTGTTCCCAAACGACGGTTGTTTGCTACCACGGGAATACTGAGAACGCGCCATGTTTGCCTTTCCCAGTGTTCGGTGGAGTACACTGGATGGGATGTAGAAAGCCCCCGCACCGACAACGGCAAGGGGTACTTTTTGATTTCCATCGAGGTGCCTTTGAGTTGGCCGGTGCGGTCCCATATTTGCACCACGACACCCACAGTATAGGGCAAATCTACGGGAAAATTTGAAAGCGTTTCCTCTTGGGTAAGCAGGTAGGTTGTTGCCCATACGTCGCGCGCTGCCATTGCCAACGTTTTGTCGATTTGGTGCATCAGTAAAACCCCCACCAACCCGTACACGGCCATTCCAAAGGTGAGAAAGACGCCACCAGCCACCAGCACGTAGAGCGCCGTCAGGCGGGCGCGCAGGGTACGCAGCATAGGGGGCGTTACTCCTCAGGGCTTTCCCGAAGCACGTAGCCTACCCCCCGCAAAGTGTGGATCAGGCGTGGCTCGCCACCGGCCTCTAACTTGCGTCGCAGGTAACGGATATACACCTCCAGCAGGTTGCTGGCGGCACCGAAATCGTATTGCCACACCTGGTCGTAGATTTGCTCGCGGGTAAGCACCTGGCGCGGGTGGCGCATGAAGAATTCCAACAGCTCGTATTCTTTGGCGGTCAGGGAGATGACGCGGTCGCCGCGAC
>JALSPT010000154.1 GCA_026985785.1 Anaerolineales bacterium | reverse complement strand
AGGGCAACCGAATCATTGACGAAACGCCCACTCACGGCTAAAATCAAGGCGCTTTATTCGCCCGACGGGGCGCTTTTTTATGCCCCGCAGAACTTCACAAAGGAGCGAAGGTAACCCCGCTGGGGTGAGAGGCGCTCCGAGGAAGGAAATCATGAGCGAGCAAGTGGTGTTGAAAGCCGAGCGACGGCGCGTGGTTGGCAAGAAGGTCAAGCAGTTGCGTCGCGAAGGCAAATTGCCTGCTGTGCTTTACGGTAAGCACATCGACCCCATCCCCCTGGTGCTGGACTATCGCGACGCCGAAAAGGCGTTGCGCGGGCTGTCGACTTCCACCCTCGTTATCCTGGAAGTCGAAGGCGCCCGCCATACTGCCGTGGTGCGCGAGCGTCAGAAGGATTACATCAAGGGCAAGTTGTTGCATGTCGATTTCCAGGCACTCTCGCTGACCGAGACCATGCGCGTGGAAGTACCCATCGAACTGGAAGGCGAAGCCCCTGCCGTGAAGACCTATGGCGGCGTGCTGGTTCAGACGCTGGAGTCGGTCGAGGTGGAATCGCTGCCGGGCGACATGCCTGAACGGCTGATGGTGGACCTTGGCGGGCTGGAAGAGATCGGTGACAGCATCACCGTGGCTGATCTGGTGCTACCACCCAATGTCAAGGTGTTGGTGGATCCCAACGAGACCGTCGTGGTGGTCACCGCCCCGCGCAGCGAGGAAGAAGTCGAAGAGGCCAGCGGCGTGGCCGAAGGCGAAGCCGAACCGGAGGTCATTGCCAAGGGCAAGGAAGAGGAAGAAGAAGCGGCATAATGCCGCCGCTCCCTCTAAAACGACCGCCCCCGCTTTAGCGGGGGCGGTTTGTTTTGCCGGGATTGATGCGTTATGCGGCCTCCGCGTGCCCTTCCAGGAAGACGGTACGAATGGGGTAAGGAATATCGATCTCCGCCTGGTTGAAGGCATCATACACGGCACGCACGGCGGCGTCTTTCATCGCTCGGAGGTCGGTAGGAGACGCCATATCCACCCAAAAATACACGGTCATGTCCATGGAGGAATCGTTGAAAGTGTGAAATACGGCCAGCGGCGCGGGATCGTCTTTTACGCCATCCACCGCGGCCACAGCCTGCAAGGCCGTTTCTTTGGCCTGTGCCAAATCGGTACCATAGGCCACACCCACGGTGACTTCCAGCCGTCGTGCCTTGGTGCGGCTGAAATTGACGATGGGTGAAGTGTAGACGTCGGCATTGGGCAGAAAAGCCAGCCGTCCATCGAAGGTCCGCAAAGCGGTTGCCCGTAGGCCGATCTCTTCCACGATGCCGCTGAAGCCGTTGACCTCGACTGCCTCGCCCACGCTCAACGGCTCTTGCAGCATGAGCAAGATGCCGGCCATCAAGTTCTTGCTGACATCCTGGAGAGCAAAACCCACCGTAAAGCCGAGAACCCCCAGGCCGGTGAGGAAAGCCGTCAGATTGAAGCCAACCTGTTGTAGTGCCATGGTGACGGCCAGGCCGATCACGCTCCACTGGGTAATTTTGCTCAACAACGAGGTCAGCGAGGCGTCTTTGTCGCGGCGTTCCAACATGCGCCGTACCAGTTTGCCAGCCCAGGCGCCAACCCACAACCCGACGAGCACGATCACCATCGCCGCGAT
This sequence comes from Anaerolineales bacterium, assembly GCA_026985785.1. Taxonomy (GTDB): domain Bacteria; phylum Chloroflexota; class Anaerolineae; order Anaerolineales; family DRMV01; genus DRMV01. The sequence goes on along the minus strand of JALSPT010000154.1, from coordinate 929 downwards.
CAGGCTTGGCAGGAATTTCAGCGTTGTCAGTGCCAGTTCGCCCCACGTCACATCCATGGTTTGCCTCCGGGGGTAGAATAGAAGTGATGTGGCATTGTGCTGCCAGAAGTATAACACTGCGAGGCTTTCCCTCTTATGGCTTCCCCCACAGTTTCTGTGCTGCTACCGGTTTACAACGCCGAGGCCACGCTGGATGAGGCGTTGGTAAGCCTGGCCGCCCAATCCTTGGCCGATTTTGAGATCGTGGCCGTGGACGATGGCTCTGATGATGGCTCGGCGGCGCTGCTGGAAGCCTGGGCGCGGCGCGAGCCGCGCTTGCGGGTGCTGCGGCAGCCCCATCGCGGTGTGACGGCGGCGCTGGCCCGCGGCCTGGAAGCCTGCCGTGCCCCCTGGGTGGCGCGCATGGATGCCGACGATGTCGCCCATCCCGAGCGGCTGGCGCAGCAGGCGGCCTTCCTGCGGACGCACCCGGAGGTGGCGGTGCTGGGCACACGGGTTCGGCTGCATCCCCAAGGTTTGCGCGGCGAGGGAATGCAGGCTTACCTGGATTGGCAAAACCGCCTGCTGACCGACGCCGACATTCGCCGCGAGATGTTCATCGAAAGCCCGCTGGTGCATCCTTCGGTGATGTTCCGGCGCGAGGCCGTGCTGGCGGTGGGCGGTTATCAGCAGACGCCCTGGCTCGAAGATTATGACCTTTGGCTACGGTTGTATCTTGCGGGGGCGCGCTTCGCCAAGTTGCCTGCTGTTTTGTTGGACTGGCGCGACCATCCTCACCGCGTGACCCGCAGCGATGGCCGCGCTTCGCTGGAAAACCTGCTGCGGTTGAAGGCGCACTATCTGGCGCGCGGCCCGCTGCGTGATCGCGACGCGGTCATCGTGTGGGGGGCGGGCATGGCCGGCCGTCGCCTGAGCAAGCATTTGCTGCG
>JALSPT010000153.1 GCA_026985785.1 Anaerolineales bacterium | reverse complement strand
ATGTAATCGCCCGCCATGCTGATATAGTAGCCACCGGAAGCAGCCAGATCGCGCATCAGCACCACGATGGGCTTGTCGGTATTCTTGAGCGCCTGATAGATGCGGTCGCTGGGCACAATACCGCCACCGGGGCTGTTGACTTCCAAGACGATGGCTTTGACGCCTGCGTCGTGCTTAGCGGCGGTGATCATCGCGATGATGTCGTCGGCAGCAGCGACGTCGGTGGAACTCCAGGCCGGCGCGTGGCCTTCTACGATGGGGCCGTGCACGGGAATGATGGCCACGGCAGGGCCGGTCAGTGGACCCCGCACGTGTTCGGCCACAGGCACTTTGCCCGCCGTTGCCGTTGAGCCGCCTTCCATGAAGTTGGCGCTCAACACGGCCATGAACATCAGGCCACCGCAGGCGAACACCGGTAGCAAAAAGCCCAACGCTACCCCCAGAAGCGCCCAAATAGCCGGCGACACCCCGCGCCGCTTGGAGGGCTGGGTGGTGGGCATAGGGTTTGGAGATGAAGGGGTGACGTTCATGACACACCATCCTTGGCAAAGAGGGAAACCTGAGAGATTGTACCACAAGGCCAAAATAGCCTTAGAGCCTATCCGGAAAATCTCACGGCTGATGTCATTGCGAGCCCCAAGGGGGCGAAGCCATCCCCTCCTGGTAGGGGAGACTGCTTCGGCGGGCTGCGGCTACGTTTGACTTTTTACCTTCGTTGACTGACAAATCTCATCAAGTCAAGAGGGCTTCCGTGTTTGATCTCTCCCTACCCCCGCTTCGGCATCGCCGTAGCGACGCTCATCGGGGGATAGGAGAGATTGGCTGATGGACAGCGTTTTGTCAGTCGATCAGCTTTTTACCGCATTTGTCAGCCCGCCTCGCAGTGACACACTTGCAGGGATTTTTCGGATAGATACTTAGGTGCTGGGAGAGGATGCCCCGTGTCGAAATGTAAAAGAACGCGAAAAAATGAGCGGTATCCGCATCTTTTCCCTGGAACGAGGGTTACCGGTAACAGTAATACAACAAATGTGATAAATGTAACTTTTCGGCATTTGGAAAGCGCGGCATAATATGCTTGCGTGCTCCAGTCATGTTTTGACCGGCAGGCGGCGCTCCGCTCGTTGGCCAAAACGGCTGCCAACGATCCATCTCAAAGATGAAAGGAGAATCCGTCCCATGAGTAAAGAAATTACCCGTGAAGAGGCTCTGGAATACCATCGCCTCAACAACAAACCTGGCAAGATCGAGGTCACCCCCACCAAGCCGCTGGAAACCCAGCGTGACTTGAGCCTGGCCTACACCCCTGGGGTGGCGGTGCCGGTGTTGGAAATCGAAAAAGACCCTGAACTGGCGTACGAATACACCGCGAAGGGCAACCTGGTTGCCGTGGTGTCCAACGGTACGGCCATCCTTGGCCTTGGCGATCGCGGCGCCCTTGCCTCGAAGCCGGTGATGGAAGGCAAAGGCGTGCTGTTTAAACGCTTTGCCGATATTGACGTCTTCGACATCGAAGTGGACACCCATGACCCTGACGAGCTCATCAAGGTCGTCGCCGCCATCGCGCCCACCTTTGGCGGAATCAACCTGGAAGACATCAAAGCCCCTGAATGCTTTTATGTGGAAGAGAAACTCAAAGAGATGCTGGATATTCCAGTCTTCCACGACGATCAGCATGGCACCGCCATCATTTCTGCTGCTGGGCTGTTGAACGCGCTGGAACTGGTGGGCAAGAAGATTGACGAGATCAAGATTGTAGTCTCGGGGGCTGGTGCTTCGGCGGTGGCGTGCGCCAACCTGGCCATCAAATTGGGCGCTAAGCGCGAAAACATCATCATGTGCGACAGCCGCGGCGTGATCTACAAAGGGCGCACCGAGCGGATGAACCCCTACAAAGAGCAGTTCGCGGTCGAAACCGATGCCCGCACCCTGGCCGACGCCATTGTTGGTGCTGACGTGTTCTATGGCCTGTCGGTGGCCAACATTCTCAAGCCCGAAATGGTCAAGCAGATGGCACCTAACCCCATCATCTTTGCCATGGCCAACCCCGACCCTGAAATCAAGTACGAAGTCGCCAAAGAGGTGCGCCCCGATGCCATCGTGGCCACAGGGCGCTCGGATTACCCCAACCAGATCAACAACGTCTTGGGCTTCCCCTTCATCTTCCGCGGCGCGTTGGATGTGCGTGCCAAGGCCATCAACGACGAGATGAAGATCGCGGCGGCCAAAGCCCTGGCCGCGCTGGCCAAGGAAGACGTGCCCGACAGCGTGTTGCGCGCCTATGGGGTGGAAAGCCTGAAATTCGGCCCCGACTACATCATCCCCAAGCCGTTCGACCCGCGCGTGTTGCTGTGGGAAGCGCCTGCGGTGGCGCAGGCTGCCATGGAAACCGGCGTTGCCCGTAAGCACATTGACATCGAAGAATACAAGGAACAGCTGGCTTTGCGCCAGGGGAAGGGCGCTGAGGTACGCCACTTCATTTTGCACAAGGCCAAGGCTGCCAAAAGCAAGAAGCGCGTGGTGTTCGCCGAGGGCGAAGAAGAGAAGATCTTGCGCGCCGCGATGCAACTCATCGACGAAAACATCGCCGAGCCGATCCTCATCGGCAACCCCCAGGTCATCGCCGAGAAGATCAAGCGGCTGGAACTCAAGCATCAACCCACCGTGGTCGACCCGGCCAACTTCGACCGCAAGGACGAATACGCCCAGGCCTACTACGAAATGCGCCAGCGCAAGGGCGTGACCCTGGCGCAGGCTTACAAGCGGATCGGCGAGCCCAATATTCTGGGCCCGATGATGGTCAAGATGGGCGACGCCGACGCGTTCGTTTCCGGCCTGACTTACGAATACCCCGAGGTCATCCGCCCGGCGTTGCAAATCCACCACACGGCGCCCGGGGTTTCCAAGGCGGCGGGCGTTTACATCATGGTGGTCGACAGCCAGGTTTACCTGTTCACCGATGCTACCGTCAACATCGACCCCACCGCCGAAGACCTGGCCGAGATTGCCATCCTGGCCGCCGACTTTGCCCGCCAGTTGGAGATCGACCCGCGGGTGGCGATGCTTTCCTTCTCCAACTTCGGCAGCACGCCGCATGCGGAGAGCGAGAAGGTCCAGAAAGCCGTCGAAATCGTGCGCCAGAAGCGCCCCGATCTGGTCATCGATGGCGAGATGCAGGCCGATACTGCCGTGGTGGCCGAGATTGTGGAAAAACGCTACCCCTTCAGCCGGGTGAAGAATGCCAACGTGCTGGTCTTCCCCTCGTTGGAGGCCGCCAACATCGCCTACAAACTGCTGGCACGCCTGGGCAAAGCGCAGGCCATCGGCCCCATCCTGTTGGGTGTGGGCGCGCCGGTGCATGTGCTGCAGACCGGCGACGAGGTGAAAGACATCGTCAACGTGGCCGCGGTTGCCGTGATGGACGCCAACAGCCGCGCCTAATTCCTCCTCCTTACCCCATGAAAAAACCTGACAGGCCATACCTGTCAGGTTTTTTCTTTTTACCTATCCAGGCGAGCGGCCAGGAAGGGAATGAGCATTTCCTGGCGAGAAAGCCCCCCATGGCGACCGATGAGATGGTTCTTTTTATCCGCCCACCAAAGGTAAGCACTGCCGCGAGCGATACCTACCCAATCGCCCACCCGATTGGGCAAATCGGGATGAGGCTGCCCCGGCCCCAGCAGGCCGGCTTCCAACACCTGGGCCGCGGGTATCAAACGGAAAGCCCCCGGCCAGGTTCGCTCGAAGTAGGCCTGCATCGCTTCTTCCTGCCCCGGCCGCGGGTAGAGGAACATCAGGCGATTTTCCCCCGTGGGGTGAATGTGCAAAGCGCGATCCAGCGCCGGGTGGCGGCGGACGTAGTTGTGAGGGTCATCCACGGTGGCGATGTGCCCGTGGTCGGCGGTGATGAGCAGCACGGTCTCGGCGCGCTCGGTGGGGGTGAGTGCCTCCAGGAAATATCGCTCCAGCGCCCAGCCAAAGGCATGCACCTCGGCCAGGACGCGCGGGTCGTGCGGCCCGGCGTGGTGTTCCAGGGCATCCACCGCTCCCCAATACACCCAGAGAAACTGCTTTTTGGAGGGGTTGTGTGCCAGCGCGGCGCGTACGTCGAACCATAACTGCGCTGGCGTGCTGAAGGCACTGATTTCCACTTCGCGGAAGAGCATTTGCGAAAGGCCGGAGTGGGTGATGGTGAAATGCTGAAAAGCCCGCGACTGCACACCGTGGGCGGCGAGGTGCTGCCCCAAGGTAGGCACCGGCAGGAATTTCTGGGGCTCGAACCCGGTCTGCTGCAAGGAGTCCATGCCCTTGCGGTAACTGGACGGCTGATGGAAAAGCAGGTTGGCGACCAGGCCGTAAGTCTTGAGCCACACTTCGTACCCCACCACGCCGTGCTCGGCAGGGGAGGCGCCGGTCCACAGCGTGGTGAGCGCCGCCACGGTCGTGCTGGGCGCGATGCTGGTCAGGGGGGCAAACACACCTTGCGCGATCAGATGCTCCCAGCCGGGCAACAAGCCCGCCTCCAGCGCCTGGAGCAACAAATCCCAGCGCAGGCCATCCACCAGCACGAGCACGACGCGGCGAGCGCGCCCTAGCGGAGCGAGGAGCGCATCGTCCAGCGGCGGGTGTGTGCCAATGGGCGGCACATCCAGCAGGTGGCACACCGTAGCGGGAATGTTGAGCAGGCCGTAGCCGTGATAATGCGGCGGCATCTGGTCAGCATCCCACGCCAGGGTGGGAAAGCGAGGAGCCTCTAACCGGGAAAAAACCTCAGTACGCACGTCAGCCATAGAAGTTGCCTCCAACAAACGGGTATAATAGCCCTATCGTTATCGCCTTGGTTTGCCAAGGAGGGCCTATGTTGTCGAAATTCCACACCTTGTGGCGCGGCAAGAAAGGGCGCCAGTGGCGAGAGTATCTTACCGCGTATTTGATGCTTGCGCCATCGGTTAGCCTGATTTTCCTGTTCGGCATCTTCCCCGTGTTGTTTGCGGTCTACGTCAGCCTGCACCGCTGGCGCATCCGGATGGGGAAATTCCTTGGCCTGCGGCATTATGTACGGGCTGTAGAGAGTCTTGGTTTCGTGCTGTTCTTCGCCACTGCTTTGGCTTTCCTGTTCGTGGCCTGGCGCATCATGCAACGGATTCGCGCCGAAGCCCAGCAGGCCGCCGATAACCCCTGGCCGTGGCTGGCCCCCGGCACGGTGTTGGGCGCAGCGGGGCTGCTGTGGATGCGCTATGGGGTGGTGCTGCTGCCCCAAATCCTGGCCATTGCCGACAAAGCAGTTGGGCGGCAGCGCACGCAGAGCCTATTTCGGCGCTGGCTGTGGGAGGCGCTCACCGAGCCGGGGGTGCTGCAAGCCTTTTACCTTGCCCTTGCGGTCACAGGGGTGGGATTGGCTTTGTGGTTCGTTCTCCAGCGCGCCCGCCCTTCCGGTTTGCACAATTTCTTCGTCTTCCAATGGGCCAACGTGGCTTTCTTCTTCGGCGCAGGGGTGATCACTGCCCTGTTTACCTACAGCCAACTCCGAGAAACGGTGCAAAAAGCCATCGAGGAAGGTAAGCCCCCGACCATCGGTTTCCACTTTGTGCTCATCACCATCGGGCTGATCTTGTTCTTCGCGGCCTGGAAGTTGTGGCAAAGCGCCGTAGCCAGCCTTTCGGACAAAGCCTTTGCCATCAAAGGGCTGGCCGCCCTCTTTTTGCTGGTGGGTGGATGGATCTTCGTAGCCGAATTGCCGCCCATCATCGAGGCCGGCGACCCCGACCTATGGCGCGGCCTGGTCGTGACCATCTACTACGCCGTAGGCACCGTCCCCTTCCAATTGGGCATTGCGCTGGTGCTTTCGTACCTCCTTTTCCAAAACATCAAAGGGCGCGAATTTTTCCGGGTGCTCTACTTTTTGCCGTACATCACGCCCACCGTCGCCAGCGCGGCGGTGTTTCGGCTGCTGTTCATCGGCCACCCCTCCGGCCTGGTCAACCGCTTCCTGCGCCTGGTTGGCCTGCCGCCGCTCAAATGGCTGTGGGAACCCCGGGGCGTCTTCCGCCTGATTGCCGACGGGCTGGGTGTACACCTCCCCTCTTGGGCAGCAGGTCCCAGCCTGGCCCTCGTGGTCATCATCATTTACTCCATCTGGACTTACGTCGGCTACGATACCGTGATCTACCTGGCTGGACTGGGGAACATTCCTAACGAAATCAACGAAGCCGCCGAAATCGACGGCGCCAGCCAGTGGCAGATTTTCCGTCATATCACCCTACCGCTGCTCTCTCCCACCACTTACTTCCTTTCGCTAATTGCCATCATCGGGACGTTCAAAGCCTTCAACCACATCTACGTGATGCGCGAGACCGAGGCGCTGAAAACTGTCAACACCTTCAGCGTGGTGATTTTCGATACTTTCTTCACCGACACCCGCTATGGCTACGCTTCGGCCATGGCTTTCGTGCTGTTCGCCATTATTCTCACCCTGACCTACATCAACAACAAGGTGCAGGGCTCCCGCGTGTTCTACCAATAGAGGTGCCTTATGGCTGTCAATCCCAAGAAAGACACCCGCACCTACCGCATTCGTCGCCTACTTGGGCGCACGGTGCTTTACACCATCCTCGTCATCGGCGCGATCATTGCCATCGTACCGTTTCTGTGGATGATTTCCACCTCGCTGATGACGTTGGGCGAAGCCATCTCTGGTCGCTTTCTGCCCCAGGTGCCGCAGTGGCACAACTACGTTGTGGCCTGGAAAGAAGCCAACTTCTCCGAATACTTCCTCAACTCGGTGGAAATCACCTTCATCACCCTCGCGGGCGAGCTGCTGTTCAGCATCATGGCGGCTTATGCCTTTGCCCGAATGCGCTTCCCCGGTCGGGATCTGATTTTCGGCGTGCTGTTGAGCACGATGATGATTCCCGGCATGGTGCTGATGATTCCCAACTTTCTGACGGTGACCTGGCTGGGGCGGGTGGGGCCGCTCAAATGGATCAATAACTGGCCTTCTTTGACCATTCCCTTCATGGGGAGTGTGTTCAGTGTGTTTTTGCTGCGGCAGTTTTTCGCTCAAATTCCCGACGACCTGTTCGACGCCGCCCAGATCGATGGCGCCAGCCACTGGCAATTTCTCTGGCAGGTGGTGATCCCGCTCTCCAAAGCCCCCATCATGGTCATCACCGTGCTCTCTTTCATCGGCTCGTGGAACGCCCTGGCCTGGCCGCTGCTGGTGACCAACGCCCCCGACTGGCGACCGATTGCAGTGGGGCTGTTCCAGTTCGTGGACGAAGCAGGCTCGGAACTCAACCTGCAAATGGCCGGGGCGGTGATTACGATTATCCCCATTTTGGTGCTTTACTTCCTCACGCAAAAACAGTTTACCGAAAGTATCGCCCGCAGTGGGATGAAGGGGTGACGCATGTGCTGAAGGCAGCAAAAAGCCGCCCACTTGGGGGCGGCTTTTGCTATCGGTGAGTTTTTCGTTTTAGTTTTCCTTCCCTCGCGGCGCTTCTGGCGTGCGGGTTTTGGCTATCCAGCGGCGATGAGCCCAACGCCACAACCACCATCCGGGCAGCCCAAACACCACCACCAGCGCCGCGATCACCGGCACGAAGTACAGCAGTAGCCAGATGATCACGTTGGCCAAGCCGCGCAGCGTGCGCAGGGTCATCATCAGCGCATCTTTGGCTACCCCTACCGGTTGCCATCCGCCAATGGTGAATGGTTTGGCCGCCTCGCTCGGCGCTAGGGTAACGCTAATCTCCGACATGGCCGACGCGCTTTGCAAGTATTTGATGCGTCCTTTCACTTGCTCGATTTCCCCTTGCACCTGGGTAAGTTGTTGGTACACCCGCAAGACATCTTCCGTGGTCGTTGCCTGATCCATGATGCGCTGCAACTGGTCACGGGCCGCTTCCAAATTCTTCAAACGCGCCTGAAGGTCTACATATTCTTCTGTGACGTCCTGACCGCTAATGTCGCTGCGATTCACCTTGACAGCCATCTTTTTGATGGCCTGCACGGCCTGATCGAACGACTCGGCAGGCACGCGTACCTTGATGGTGCCATAGGTGCGTTCGATGCCATCGCTTCCCCGGCGCTGTTGTAGGTTGGCGCTGACCACAAAGCCGCCCAGTTTTTCCGCCAGGTCGGCAATGGCATCCACGGCTTGAGAAGGATCATCAACCACCAACGCCATCTGAGCGTTGCGGATGACCAAACGGGTAGCCACATCGGGCACGGCATCGTTTGTCTCTAAGTTATTGCCTGCCGGAGATGCCGGCATGGCGGCCATCTCCACCCCCACGCGTTTGCTGCTCGGCGCTGGCGCACGCTGCGCGCTGGCACAAGCACTAAGCATCACTCCAACCAGCAAAAGGGCTGCACCCACCCACAACCATTTTCCCTTCATCATCATTCTCCTCCTCACTTGTCGTCGGTCGAAAAGCGAATGGATAAACCATAGACGCCGTCTCCAGGGCGAAAGTTCCCGCTAATGTGCAGGGCGGGGAGCGGCTTCGATGAGCACCCGCCCCAGGGGGAGATCCGTGGCTTGCAAGGCCAGGGGCTGATACTTCAGGCCGGCGCCAACCGTCCCCGCCGGGATATTGTAGAAAAACACCTTGCCCTTCGGGTCGTTGATGTCCTGAAAAGCAAAGAAAAGATACGTCCCATCGGGGCTCCAGCGAGGGCTGGCGTAACAGCACGCTGCGGTGGTCACCGGCTGGATACGTTCGCCCGTATAGGTGCCGCGGCTGTAAAGATACATGTCGCCAAAACTACCATTGCGCCAGTACAGCGTGAAGACGAATTGCTTGTCGCCATCCCAATCGAACGAAGTGATGCGCGGCACCTGCTCGTAAGTGCGCATGGGGAAACGGCGCCCCGGGAAAATATGCTGACGGTAAATTCCTTCTCCGCACACGGGATTGAGCACTTCAATCTGATCGCCGGAGCGGCCATTGCCGATGGGCACCGTCGCACGGGCCGCCAGCAACTGGCCATCGGACGACCAGAGCACCTCATGGATGCTATCTTTGACGAAATGGGCGCAGAAGCCCGGCATTTTGGGTAGCAGGTCGGGGTCGCGGTGAGCGCCCAATGCCTGCAAGTCGTAGGCAGTCACGAAAAGTTCGTTGTCCAGCACCACGGCCACTTTCCGGCCATCGGGAGAAACACGAAAAGCATCCAGCGAGTTGATGTTGTTGAAGCACACCAGGGGCTGCGGCTTCAGGTTGTCGGTAGGGAGCACAAAGGCGCATTTGCCGTTGATGTAGAGCAATTTGTCGTGGCCGAGCCACTGCAGGCCATGTTTGTCGCCGCCATCGGTGGTGATGCGGCGCGCCCGCCCGTCCGTGGTCAAGAACCAGATATCGCCGTTGAGGGAAAGGGCGAAGAGATCGGTGCCGCCCACCACCGGCCCGCCCAAGGAAGGCGTAGGAGAAAGCGCGACCGTGGGCGTCGCGGTGGGGGGCGCAGGGGTCGCACTCGGTGTAGGGGGAGAGGTGGGAGACGGTGTGGGAGATGGCGTCGCACTGAGGACGGGCCCAAGTCGGGTGGGAACGGCCACGCGGGCAGGAGAAGTGGCCGTAGGGAGAGGCGTGGGCGAAGGCGCGGGCGTCGTAAGTTGCCGCCCCCACAGCGCCCAGCCGACCCAGGCGCCCGCTATGAGCAGCGCCAACACTACCACCCCCACTACCCCAGCCCACCACTTTGATCGCGGTTTTTCCTGCTCGGCGTCCGCAGGCTGGGTGGTTGCCAATGAGGCGGGCATCGCCTGAAGGGTTGGCGCGTTGAGCAACGGGCGACCGTGTACCGCAGCCTCCAGATCCTGCACCAGGGCCCCCGCCGTCGGATAACGGTGCTCCCGCTTTTTCGCCATCGCCCGCTCGACGATTTGTTGATACACCGGCGGCAGTTCAGGGCGATAAGTTGCAATTTCCGGCACCGGCTCTTGCAGGTGCTTGATGATGGCCTGGGCAGGCGTCTCGCTTTCATAGGGCACATGGCCGGTGAGCATCTGAAAGAGCAGCGCCCCCAGCGCATAGACGTCCGAGCGCCCGTCGATGTCTTTCACCGCGTTGATCTGTTCCGGGCTCATGTAGTACGGGGTGCCCAAAATGAGCGAACCGGTGAGCGAAGAGGCCGCCGTATTCAAACGGGCAATGCCAAAATCCGAAAGATAAGCGGTGCCGTACTCGTCGAACAGGATGTTGGCCGGCTTGATATCTCGATGAACGATGCCGCGCTGGTGGGCGGCATCCAGCGCAGAAGCCACATTTTTGAGGATCGCAAGGATGTTGGCTGGGTTGAGCGCGCCCTGCCGCAAGCGATCGGCCAAACTGCCGCCTTTCATCAAGCGCATCACGATGAACAGCCCTTCGTCATCGGTGCCAAAATCGTACACGGGCACGATGGTGGGATGCTCCAAAGCGGCAATCGTATGCGCCTCACGCTCGAACCGCTCGCGCGCTGCCTGGTTTTCCTCCCCCTCGGCCAACGCAAGCACCTTTAGCGCCACTTCGCGCTGCATCACCGGGTCGTA
>JALSPT010000152.1 GCA_026985785.1 Anaerolineales bacterium | reverse complement strand
GCCCTGCTGCGGGTGTTCGTGGGGCGCGACGGCCAACAAGACGCCATCCCCTGGGAGCGGGAGGCGCTGGTGGACATCGCCCGCCGCGAACTGGCGCAGACCCTGGGCATCACCGCCAAGCCGCTGTTTGCGGAAGTGTTCATCTGGCCGCAAGCCATGCCACAATACACCCTCGGCCACCTGGCGCGGGTGCAGGCCGCGGAAGAAGCCCTCGCGCCCTGGCCTCATCTTGCCCTGGCTGGGAACGCTTACCGCGGCATCGGCATTCCCGATTGCATTCGGTCGGGGAGGGAGGCGGTGAGGCGATTGGTGAGGGGCGTATAGCGGTTGGTCTTGCCTTTGCTCACCCAGCCCTGGCTTTTTCTATCCCGCTGCCTGCCATCAGTAGCCCAAGTTCTTCTTTAGAAACCTGACCAGCCTCGACCACCGCGACGATCTTCCCGCGATACATCACGGCGATACGGTCGGCCAGCGACATAATTTCATCCAACTCAGCCGACACCAACAACACTGCAACCCCCTGGTCGCGCATCTGAATGATGCGCTTGTGGATGTACTCGATTGAGCCGACGTCCAGGCCGCGAGTAGGTTGATTGGCAACCAACAGTTTCAGGGGGCGGCTGAATTCGCGTGCTACGATGACCTTTTGCTGATTACCTCCCGAAAGTGAGCCTGCCGTCGTGAAAATGCTTGGCGTGCGGACGTCGAACTGATTTACCAGCCGTTCGGCATTTTCTACGATAGCGGCCTGGTTGCGCTGCAGCCCGCGGGCAAAAGGTGGTTGGTAGTAGGTGCACAGCACCAGGTTGTCGGCAATGGTGTATGAAAGTACTAGGCCATGCTTTTGGCGGTCTTCGGGGATATGCCCCATACCGTGTTCGATGAGGTAGCGCGGCGCTCGCTCCGGCGCTTCTTGTCCTCCCAGGCGGATATGGCCGTTACGGATGTGGCGCAGGCCGGTGATGGCCTCGACCAATTCGGTTTGCCCGTTGCCTTGCACCCCGGCGATGCCCAAAATTTCGCCTTCTCGTACCTCAAAAGAGACGCCGTCCACGGCGGGCAGGCCGCGTTCGTCTTCCACCTCTAAGTTTTCCACCTCTAACACCACCTCGCCGGGCTTGGCGGGCGTTTTTTCCACCTGCAATACTACCTGCCGCCCTACCATCATGGCTGCCAATCCCGCCTCGTCGGTTTCCGCAGGCGTGGTCGTTCCCACCACTTTGCCGCGACGCATCACGGTGATGTGGTCGGCGATGGCAAGCACCTCTTTGAGTTTGTGGGTGATGAAGATGATGGACACGCCGCGTTGGGTCAATTGTCGCATGATGACGAACAGTTCTTCCACCTCTTGCGGCGTGAGCACGGCTGTTGGCTCGTCCAGCACCAGGATTTTGGCTTCGCGGTAGAGGGCTTTCAGAATTTCGACGCGCTGTTGCACGCCCACCGGCAGGTCTTCTACCACCGCGTCCGGCTCGACTTCCAACCCGTATTGTGCCGAAAGGCGACGGACGGCTTCCCGAGCGGCTTTCAAATCCAGCGACCATCCTTTGGTAGGCTCGGCCCCTAAGATGAGGTTTTCCGCCACGGTGAATACCGGCACCAGCATGAAGTGTTGGTGGACCATGCCGATGCCCAGCCGGATGGCGTCGTGCGGGCTATCGATGGTGACTTTTTGACCATCGACGTAGATTTCACCCTCGTCGGGGCGATAAAGCCCGTAGATGATGTTCATCAGCGTCGTCTTCCCAGCCCCGTTTTCGCCTAACAGGGCGTGCACTTCCCCTTTTCGGAGGACGAAGTTGACATGGTCATTGGCCAATACGCCGGGAAAACGTTTGACGATGTTACGGACTTCCAATGCGATCTCGCTCATAGGTTGCTCCCAAAAAGCCACGTGCCGGGCGTCCAAATGGGCGCTCAGCCTTCTTTTTCGTAGGGGATGCCGTCAGCCGCCGGCGGACGCGCCCGCCCTACGAAGCCGGCCAGCACGATAATCGTCAGCAGGTACGGCAACATACCGATGAACTGCGGCGGGATATTGACCTTGCCGCCGAACTGCAACTGGGTCTGAATGGCGGAGGCAAAGCCAAATAGCAAGGCTGCGCCCCAAGAACCCAGCGGCGTCCATTTGCCGAAAATCATCACTGCTAAGGCGACGAAGCCGCGCCCGTTGGTCATCAGCCGCTCGAAAGAGCCCACCGCTTCCAGCGAGAGGTATGCCCCCGCCAGCCCGGCCAGTGCTCCGCCGACGACGACATTGACGTAGCGCACCAGGTAGACGTTGATGCCCAAGGTGTCGGCGGCGCGTGGGTGCTCGCCTACGGCGCGGGTGCGCAGCCCCCAAGGGGTGTAAAAGAGCACGTAATGCACGACGAACACCAGGATGATGGCGGTGTAGGTGATGGGTGGGTTGTTGAACAGCACGGGGCCCAAAAGTGGAATTTTGGCCAATGGTCCGAGGGGGATGGCGTTGAGTTTTCCGTGGCCGCTGAGCCCCACTTTGTAGAAGTAGCCGGTTAGGCCGATGGCAAGGATGTTGATGACCGTTCCACCGATGATCTGGTCGATTTTCAGGGTCACGGACATGAAAGCCAGCAGCAATCCCAAGAGCGCGCCGACGGCGATACCTGCAAGCACGCCTAACAGCAAGTTCCCGGTGTACACGTTGACCAGAAAGCCCACGAAGGCGGCCATGAGCATTTGTCCTTCGATGCCGATGTTGATAACGGCGGCGCGTTCGCCCAGCAGGCCGCACAAGGCCCCCAACACCAGCGGTACCGATTGGCGCAAGGTCGAAGCCAGGACGGCTTCGGTGGCCTGGGGCGAGCGGGCGTAGTAGTAGGCGATCGCGGCAATGATCACCCCTGCCACACTGAGTCCCACGCCCCATCGTTTCCAAAAGAGTTTCCAGTTCGCAAACGAAGCCGGTTTGTTCATCATTCACCTCACTGCGCGCCCCAGCCAGTGCTGAGCGTGATTTTCTCGCCTTCCTCGGCCTGTCTCATGCGCAGCAACCAGCGCACAATCATGTCGGCTGCTACGAAGAACAGCATCAATGCCTGGACGACATCGGTGATTTCCTGCGCGACGTGCGCTTTGAATTGCATCTGGTTGGAGCCTGCGCGCATTGCCCCCAGCAGCATGGCTGCCGGAATGACGCCGAAGGGATCCGTTTTGCCCAAAAGTGCCACCGTGATGCCGTCGAAGCCAAGGTTGGCGTTGAATCCCGGTTCATAGCGCTTGACCACGCCCTGGGTTTCGACCGCTCCCCCGATGCCTGCCAGGAGAGCACTGAGCACCATGGTGAGGATGACCGTGCGGGCGACTTTCATGCCCGCGTAGCGCGCCGCGTGGGGGTTTTGCCCCACGGTGCGGATTTCGAAGCCCAAGGTAGTGCGCCGTAAAATCCACCACGTGATGGCAGCGGCTGCCACTGCCAGCACGAAGCCAAAAGGCAGCCAGTGCCATGTGGGGAGGGTGGCCGAGGGCAAGATCTTGGGCGTGCGGGCTACGATGTTGCCCGGTGAGGTGTCCTTGAGGGGGCCGTTGGCGAGGTAATCGGTGAAGCCCATGGCGACGTAATTGAGCATGATCGTGGTGATGACTTCGTGGGCGCCGGTGTAGGTTTTCAATGCCCCCGGAATCGCGCCGTACAACCCACCGGCAATGGCGCCTGCGGTCAATGCCACCGCGGCGTGGATTCCCGGCGGAAGCCCATGGACGGCGAATCCTACCCATGCTGCCGTGATGGCGCCGAAGAGCAATTGCCCCTGGGCACCAATGTTGAACAGGCCGGCTTTGAACGCAAATGCCACTGCCAGCCCGCTGAAAATCAGCGGCGTACTCTTTTCCAGGGTGCGTTGCCAGCCACGGGCGTTGCCAAAGGCTCCTTGGGCTAATGCCTCGTAGGCTTTGAGCGCCGAAGCCCCCGACAATTCAATGATCACGGCGCCGATGATCAAGGCCAGCGCCACTGCGCCCAACGGCACGGCGATGCTGCGCACGAAGCGCCGCACGTTGGGCCATCCAGAGGTTCGCTTTGCGGGTTCAGCCATGTCTCATCCTTAAACAACAAGGGATTAAGCCGCACGCGGCCTTTCCGCCGCCTGTCGAAGAATTGGTGCCAATTTTACCGCACGTTGGCTTTCTTCAGGAGTTTTTCACCGTGTTGGAAGCACGTTCGTAATCGTTCAACCAGGTTTGTGCTACCTTTACCAACGCCTGAAGACGTTGGCGCAATTGTTCTTCGCCCATTTTGACCACGTCGTCCAAGGCTTGGAGCGCATCCTGTAATTGCACCACTTGCTCGTCGAGCGACGCCAGGCGCCTTTCAATATCCTGGCGGTGTTCATCTTGGGCCAGAAGGTAATTGGCCCAGCGTTTTTGATCGTCGGCTTTGAAGGCTGCCCATTCCTGGCGGAAACGATCTTCGGCCAATCGCTGGATCTCGGTAATTTCGTGCATCCGGCGCTCCAGCCGGTCCGTCATGGTCTCGAAGCCTTCTTGGGCCCGTTTCACTTCCCGTTGCAGGTCATCCCATGCTCGCAGGCGGGCTTCCACTTGCTGGCTCAACGTTTCCAGCGCCTGGAATCGCGTTTCCCATTCCTTCCAGGTGCGTTCCCAGGCCAGCCAGCGTCGATTTTGCGATTCCACAAAGTCGGTTTGTTCTTGCTTGCGGCGATATTCTTCGGCCAGCATCTCTTGTAGACGGGCTTCCAGTTTGCGCAACGATTCATTGAAAACCCTGACCTGCGCGGCCTGGTCGTCCAGCCGTTTGCGAAAAGCGGTGACTTCGCCTTGCACGTCGACCATCCGCTTGGCAGTACGTTCCTGCGCCTCCTGCAGCAAATGAATTGCCCGGAGGCGTTCTTCTTCCATGTGCTCGGTTTCGTCCAGGCGGGCGGTGAGGGTCTCCACCGTTTGGCGGAGTTCTTGGATTTCTGTTTGTCGCTGTGCCAGGGCGCGCTGCAGGGGGGAAATTTGCTCTAACTTCTTGTAGACTTCGCGTACCCGTTCGCGGAGGTTTTCTACCTCGGCTCGGTGGTTTTCTTCTGCCTCCCGCAATTGCTTTTGGAGGCGCGTGGTCAGCTCCTCGTCTCGGCGGGCGCTTTCCTGCTCGATGCGGGCGATTGCGCCCTCCAGTTTTTCGAATTGCCCGAGTGCCGCTGAGACCTGCGCCAGTTCACTACTCACGCCTTTCAATTGTTCGTTCACTGCCCGGTAGTCCCCTTCGAGCGATATTAGCCGTTCTTGTAGCGCCAAGAGCAGGCTGTGGTCTTTGCGGCGTTCTTCTTCCAGCCACTGTAGGCGCTGTTGCAAGGCATCTTCTGCTGCCATCGTTCTCTCCTCACGGGTGGGGTGGCAGGATTATAGCATGCCTATCGGCTCAAATGGGGGAACCAGGCTGCCATGGCCTGGGCGGATGACCACCAGCCTTGCGGGAAGAAAAACATCGCTACGGCGAGCGCGAACAGCGCCAACGACCATGCCCCTTCGTCGAAGTGTTCGTTGACTTTCCAAGGACGTTCCTGCTTCCCTACGACTAACACGCCCAGCACTTGGCTGGCGGCGGCCACCAGCCCCACGCTGCCCATCACCAGCGCGGCCAGCATCCAGCCTGTGGTTGCAGCCGATTGCCATAGAGCCATGCGGATGGGAAAAGCACTCATCCAAGGCATGCCAGCCAGCCCCAAGGGGGCGAACACTGCGCCAGCGGTCAGCAGGGGGAATTCAATCCCTTTGCCGTGTAGCAGATGGTACGTCAAGCCGTCTTGCCGTCGCCCCAGGCCGCTCAACGCCACTGCCCACAGGGCAAAAAGCACGCCACGCGCGGGCCAGAGGGCAAAGAACAACACGATCCCCTGGGGAGCACCTATGCCCAATGCAAACAATGCCCAGCCGACTTCCATCATGACCGCATACCCTAAAACCCGCCCGGCATGGCGTTGAAAGGCGGCCAAGAGGCCGCCGATGGCCACCATGCCACTACCCAATGCCCGCAACCCCCAAAACACCTCGGATGACTGACGTAGCCAGGTGTAACGCTCTAAGAAACCAACACCAAAAATGGCCACAACACTGGTCGTTGTCAGCAGGACGAAAGCCGCTGCGTAGGGGTGGATTTCTTCTGTAAGCATGGGCATCCAGCTGTGAAAGGGGAAGATGCCTAACAAGAGAGCGAAACCCACACCCAGGAGCACTTCCCCCCGCAATACCAATGCCGAGCCGGGTAGCCCAGTTTCCGTGCCCACCAGCATCCATCCCACGAATAGGATGAACAACATCCCTAAGGTTTGGAAAGTGAGGAAGCGTAACACGCCTCGCCCCGGGTAAGACGCTGGCGGCACCAGCAGGGGGACGGCAATCAAAGCAGCCGTTTCGACAAGCAGGGCGGCGTAGACGAAGGGGCGGATGGCTACGGCGGCGACCAGCACCGTACTGAAAGTGAGTGCCAAGCCGACGAACGTCGGTTCCATGCGGGCAATGGCTGCCCCGCCTACCCATAGGGCTAATCCCAAAAACAGCCAGGTTAGCCATGGGCGGGCTGCGTCGGTCAACACCAGTTGCCGTCCCAGGAGGTGCATTCGCGGCGTGATCCGGATTCCCCAATCGCCTATCAGAGGGATGGCCTGATCGATAGGCAAACGCCAGGCCAGCAACGCCAACACCACGGCTACACCCGCGCCCAGCCACGCTGCCGTGCGGGTGCGGCGCACCGTCAAAAGCACGATGGCCGTGAAAGCCGGCGTGATGATCCAAATCAACGGTGCGCTCATAAGGCGTCCTCCGCGAGGGTTTCTTCCTGAACAAGCAAATACCCCCCGGCCAGCGCCAACGCTACCACGATAAGCGCCAGTAAGCCTGCTAGCAGCAAGGATTGCTCCAGCGCGGCGTATACCACCTCGAATCCTGCAAGCACGGTGAGCAAGCCAGCGATGACCCACAGCGGGCGTGTGCTTCGCAACCCTACCTGTAAAATGCCTAAGATGAGCAACGCAAGGCCTCCCCACGCTTGCGAGAGGTTCAGGGGCGGAAGCCAGGTCATCAAAGGGCGTGCAAACACGATCGCCAACAATATGGCGACAAACCCGGCCAGCAAACGCAGCACTTGGGCGCTCGTGCGTGTTGTGGCGGTTGTGGTCGCACGGCGCTGAGAAAGTCCCAGCACCGATACGGCCATCCATCCCGCTACCAACACTGTGGCGGCGAGGGTGGGTGGCCAGGCGAGTGCGATCAACGCTGCTGCGCCCCCGTATGCTACGGCCAGATTGACCAATAGCCAGCGCCAATCTTCGCTGGCCAACATCATCAGCCCGCTAAGGAAGAGAAGCCCGGCTACCGCGTCTGGCCAATCGCTCAACACCAACGTCATTGTTCTCTCCTTACCTTACCGCTGCAGTAACACGGCCAGCATGACCAGCAATACTAAGGCCCACAACGCGCCTCCCTCGCCTTCCAGCAGCAGCGAAAAGACGCGCAATCCTTGCGCTGTAAGCCTGTATGCACCCCAAAACAGGCGTGCCATCAGGTGGGTGGTCTCACGAGCGAGCATGGCCTGCAGCCGTGAAGGCATCTTTTGCACCCGCCGACTGGCCCACGCAGCCAGGGCTCCAGCCATCATGACGGCTACGCCTGCGCCCCATGCCCACATGCCCGTCGTATGCATTGATAGATGGAAGGGCGGCCATAGCCGCCAGCCCCATAAAGTGGTTGCCCACAGCCCCATCCCTGTCAGGCAAAAGGCGCGCCCCTCTCGGCTCGGCAGTTGGGCAGGCAACGGCAAACGCCTGCCCCAGCGGGCTACAGCCCACACGGAGACCACCCACGTCAACCCTGCCAGGAGGTGCCATGGCCGCCAGGGAGGTTGCCACAAGGTCAGCCCCGATGCTGTAGGGGCGATGGGCCATAGGCTCAAGGGGAGCACCATTGCGAGGAGAAAAGGCCATGTCGTCCGGTGACGGTGCGGTGTCCAGGCGATGCCTGCGGGGACGCTTAGCGCCAACAGGGCCCAACCCAGCCAGGCAGAAGTGAGCCCTTGACTGGCGGCCAACACGGCCAACCCGCCCAACGCCAGCCCCCCTGAGGCAAAGGCCTGTAAAGGCGAGCCGACATGACCCCACCGCCACGCCCCCCACAGTGCCACCAAGGCGATGCCGGTGAACGTCCAGCCGTTGAGCGGATGGGGTGTATTTCCTGCTGCCCACTGTGCTGCGGCCAGCGTGGCGAGCAAGTTTTCCACGCCCAGCACCAGACGCCAGCGGGGTTTGTCAGCGGTTACGAAGGTGGGCTGTACTGCCGCTGCGATGACCAGCCTGCTCGTCACCGCCAGCCACCACAGCGAGATCGCCTGGCCGTGTTTCGTTCCCGCTGTGGCTGCCAGGGCCAGCATCCAGGTCACGGCGCGCCAGAAGAATGCCCAGATTGCTGCTTCGCGGTGGTGAGGGCGGTGGAGGCGGAGGACGTCGGCCACCAGCGCGGTGGCATCCAGCAGTGCCCATCCCATCACCACGGCGGCGGGTGAAGCACCCAAGGCGGCCAGCGGTGCCAGGCCGCCCATCCACACCAGCGCGCCCCATCCTTGGGCGTTTTCTTGTTGGGGGGTGCCGCGCCCGGCCTCCATCAGCAGGGCTACCCATGCCGCCGAGGCGCCTATCACCACGAACGGCCAGGTGTGCTCGTCCAGGCGCCATACGGCTGCCGGCCAAGGCGCGCTGCCGTTAGCCAAGCCATGCCAGGTGGCGGCGCCATGCCAGGGGATGGATGCCAGGCTCAGCAGCCACGCCCCAAATGCGCCTCCCCCCGCCAGCCACCACAAACGCGACAGAGGCCACCGCCGTGCGTGGCCGATCCATATCGCCACCGCGGTAAGCCATGCCGCCCCGGATGCAAGCCATACGAACATTGCCATTGGTGCGATTATAGCATGGGTGAGAGCATCCTGATGCCGATGGAGGGTAAGAGGCAAAACAAGTGCGCCATTTTCCTTGACTTTTCGAAGGCCCTACGGTAAACTGCGGCCAATCTGTAACAAGGTGCCGTTTATGTTCGTCGTGTTCTCGGTTTTGAAGTCCAAGAAGGCTCGCATTCCCCACGGTCTCCGACCGGCCGGCGGGCCTTTGGCGTTTGGCACCTGTTAGCCGCTTTTATTCCTGAGGCACCCACCGCCCTCCGACCTGTCGGAGGGCGGTTTTTTGTTGCCTCACCGCTTTTGAAAAGGAGGTTGTGATGTCTGCGTTCCGTCGTCCCCGTGTAGCCGTGCTTTATACCCGTTTGCGGGTGGAAGAGAAGTGGCTTTTTGCAGCGTTGGAGCGCCGTGGTATTGCGTATGACCGTATCAACGACCGCCAGTTGAACCTGCGGTTGCATCAACCTGACGTCTGGCGGCAGTATGACGTGGTGATTGCCCGCAATCTGAGTTTTACTCGCGGGCTTTATACTTTGCAGGTTTTGGCCTCGTGGGGGATTCCCACGATCAACCGGGCGGAGGTAGTGGCGATCTGCGGTGACAAACTCCGCACCAGCGCAGCGTTGGAGGCTGCCGGTGTGCCGCAGCCGCGGACGGCGGTTGCGTTTACGCCCGAAGCCGCGCTGGAGGCGATGGAGGAGATGGGTTACCCTGTAGTGCTTAAACCGGTGGTAGGCTCTTGGGGGCGTTTGCTGGCAAAAATCAACGATCGGGAGGCTGCTGAAGCCCTGTTGGAGCACAAAACGGCCATGGGCTCGCCGCTGCATCAGGTGTTTTACATTCAGGAGTACATCCCCAAACCGGGGCGGGATATTCGGGCTTTTGTGATTGGCGATCGCGTGGTCACCGCCATCTATCGCTATGCGGAGCATTGGATTACGAATACGGCGCGCGGTGGCCGGGGCGAGGTGTGCCCTGTGACGCCGGAATTGGAGGCGATCTGCCTGCGGGCGGCGCAGGCGGTGGGCGGCGGCGTGTTGGCGCTGGACGTGCTGGAGCACCCGGAGCGCGGCTTTTTGGTCAACGAGGTCAACCACAGCATGGAGTTTCACACCACCGTGCCGCTTACGGGGGTGGATATTCCCGATTTGATGGTGACCTATGCTTTGGAGGTTGCCCGTGGCGGACGGGTTGCTTCGCCATGGTCTCGTCAGGCGCTGGCACCGGCGATGGGGATGTAAAGCAAAGGCGCTCCCGTGCTCCACGGGAGCGCCTGGACGCCCAGCCAGTGCTGGCGTTTAGCGTTCGATGGTGAAGAAGGTGTAGTGGTAGCCGATCTTGCCGTCCAGCAAGCCAAAGACGTCGTTGCCGTTGCGCACCTTGGCGCCGTTGGCGGCGGTGGCTTCCCAGGTGAAGTGACGGGAGTTGCCGCTGCCTGAGTGGCCGGTGAGGCGAAAAGTGGCATTGGGAAGCAGGTTGTTGAACAGGGTCACGTACCACGAACGGATGGCGGCTTTGCCGGTGACGGTGCGGACGCTGTTGATGTGGACGGCGCGGTCGGTGTAGAGCGCGACGACCGCATCGGGGTTGTGGGTGTTGAGCGCGGCGATGAATTTTTCGGTGATGTCTTG
>JALSPT010000151.1 GCA_026985785.1 Anaerolineales bacterium | reverse complement strand
GGATGCACGCCGCGGGAAAAGCGATAGGCTGCCTCGGAGTGCAGGCGCTGTTTCTGCGCCGTGCGGCGGATGTTGATGAAGTTCCAGGAAGCCGCTTCCAGCAGGACGTTGCGGGTGGCGTCGGTGACTTCGCTTTCTTCCCCCCCCATGATGCCGGCGATGGAAAGCGCGCCCGCGGTGTCGCACACCAGCACGGTTTGCTCGTCCAAGGTGCGCTCCACGCCGTCCAAAGTGGTGAGTTTCTCGCCGGGGCGGGCGGTGCGGGTGATGATGGTGGGCGGTTTGCCGCCGGCGCGCTGCACCAGGACGTCGTAATCGAAGGCGTGCAGCGGCTCGCCGGTTTCCAGCATGACGTAGTTGGTGGCGTCCACGATGGCGTTGATGGGGCGCATTCCGGCCAGTTTGAGGCGCATCTGTACCCAGAAGGGGCTGGGCTTGATTTCCACATCGCGAATCAAGCCGAGCATGAAGCGGGGGTTGAGGTCGGGGTTGGTGATTTCCACCGCGGCCTGGCCGGTGATGGGTGCACCCTCGGCAAGCACATCCAGCGAGGGCTTGCGCAGCGGTTTTCCGAGCAGGGCGGCGGTTTCCCGCGCCACACCGAGCACGCTGGCGTTGCGGGCCATGTTGGGGGTCAGGGCGATGTCCAGCACGGCGTCGCCCAGGTAGTCGGCCAGCGGGGTGCCCACCGGGGCATCGTCGGGCAGGTAGATGATGTCGTCCATCGCCTCGGAGATGCCCAACTCTTTTTCGGAACACACCATGGAATACGAGACCACGCCGCGGATTTTGGCACGCTTCAGGGTGATGAGTTCCCAGCCGGGGGCGTGGCCGTTGTAGAGGCGGGCGCCTTCGCGGGCGTAAGCCACTTTGAGGGGCTTTTCCAGTTTCTGGCCTTTGAGGGGCAGTAGGGAAGGCGCGCCGGTGAGCACGATGTGCTCCTGTTCGCCGTCGTCTAAGCGGCAGAGCACCAGCCGGTCAGCGTTGGGATGGGGCCTGACCTCGGAAATGGCCGCGACCACGAACTTGTCGGGCGGCCATTCCAGGCCGGAGATTTTGAATTCGTGCCGCAGCCCCTGGGGCATAGGCAGGCCGACATAGCGCACGGCTTCGACTTCCAGCCCGGCCAGGGTCAGCCGCCGGGCCAGTTCTTCTACGGGAATGTCTATTTCAACGAATTCTTTGAGCCAGGAAAGGGGGATGAGCATGGGGGGCCTCCGGAGGTCGGGAGTCGTCAAGTCGTTGAGTCGTTAGGTCGGGCGTCGTTTACCTGTGGCGTCCTGTTGAGAACGCAGGTAGCGAATGTAACCGTTGATCATCTGTTTGAGGCGGTAAAGGTCTTGGAGAATGCGTTGGTGCGTCTCGTCAGGAATGTAGTGCAGGCGATAGGCAAGTTCCAGGTAGGTGAAAGTTTCTTCAGCCGAACCGCGAGCGATATAACAAAAGCGAATCTGGTCAGGGTAATGGTAACGTCCATAGCCTTCGGCCAGGTTAGCGGGAATGCTTTGAGCCGCGCGCTGGAGTTGATCGCGCAATGCGAAACGCTCATGCGGCGGCAAATGCGGAATAACATCACGGTAAACGGTCTCCACAAAAGCCATTGCCTTTTGCCACACTTCCAGCCGCTCCAGGCCACTCTGAGCCATTGCCTTACCTCGCATTCCTGTGGTCACTGACGAAGTAACGAAGTAACGACGCAACGACGCAACGCCATTCAAAACTGTTCCAAAAACCTCAAATCACCACTCCAAAAATACCGAATATCCTCGATATGGTGCCGCAGCATGGCGATGCGCTCGGGGCCCATGCCGAAGGCAAAGCCGGTGTATTTTTCGGGGTCGTAGCCGCCGTTGCGCAGCACGGTGGGATGGACTTCGCCGCAGCCTAAAATTTCCAGCCAGCCGGTGTATTTGCACACATTGCAGCCCTGGCCGCCGCAGAGGAAGCATTCCACATCCATCTCGGCGCTGGGCTCGGTGAAGGGGAAGTAACTGGCGCGGAAGCGGGTGCGCACGGTGGCGCCGAACATGCGGCGGGCGAAGTCGGTCAGGGTGCCCTTCAGGTCGCTGAAGGTGATGTGTCGCCCTACGGCCAGCCCCTCCACCTGGGTGAACTGGATTTCGGAGCGGGCGGTAATTTGCTCGTAGCGGTACACCATACCGGGGAGCACCACCCGCAGCGGCGGCGGGTCGGCGGGCAGGGGGCCTTCGCCGGTGTAGCCGGTGGCGGCGCGCATGGCGTGGATCTGCCCCGCGGTGGTGTGCGTGCGCAGCAGCACCGGGTAGGTGTCGCCCGCGGTTTCGGTGGCGATGTAGAAAGTGTCCTGCATGTCGCGCGCCGGGTGGTGCGGCGGGATGTTCACCAGTTGGAAGTTGTACTCGTCCAGTTCCACCTCGCGCGAGCGCACCACCTGGAAGCCCATCTCGGCGAAGATGTCGGTAATGCGGCGCATGGTCTGGGTGACGGGGTGCAGGCCGCCGATGGGAGGCTTGCGCCCCGGCAGGGTGATGTCCAGGCGTTCGCTCTGCAGCGCCTGTTGCAGCGCCTGCTGGCGCAGCGCCTCGGCGCGCTCGGCGTAGGCGGCCTCCAGCGTCTGCCGCACCTCGTTAGCCCGCCGCCCCACCAG
>JALSPT010000150.1 GCA_026985785.1 Anaerolineales bacterium | reverse complement strand
CCGCGATCGCGGCGCAATATGGCCTGCCGGTGAGGTGGGGTGTGTACGTGGTGGACGTGGCAAGCGGCAGCCCTGCCGACAAAGCAGGTTTGCAGCGCGGCGACATCATCGTGCAAATTGGGAAGACGCCGCTGGACGAAAAACACCCCTTCATCAACACCCTCTTCGCCCACAAGCCGGGTGAGACCGTGGCGCTGAAGGTGGTGCGCGGACGCCAGAAGTT
The DNA here is from genome assembly GCA_026985785.1 of Anaerolineales bacterium. Lineage (GTDB taxonomy): Bacteria > Chloroflexota > Anaerolineae > Anaerolineales > DRMV01 > DRMV01. The sequence goes on along the minus strand of JALSPT010000150.1, from coordinate 2,432 downwards.
GACACTCAAAGTGACCCTTGGACAACGCCCTGTACACTGAGCAGGAAGGGCAAATCAACAGGGGCGGTTTTGGCTTTCGCCAGGCCGCCCCTTGTGCTTTTTGTGGTCGGAGAAAGCCTACTTTTCAGACGTCAGCGCATAAAAGTCATACGGCACGAAAGGGTAATTGAGGTTGTATTGAAAGCCGTGAATGTATTTGGGGATGACAAAAGGAATTTGGGCATCGAAGAGAAACAATGCCGGTGTTTCATCAACCAATAAGTTCATAGCCTTCGCGTAATCTTGCCGGGCCTTCTCAGGCGCGCCTACGGTTTCTGCAGCAGCCTGGGTCAGCAAGCGATCAAAAGCCTCGTTTTCCCAATAGGAGAGGTTGAGGAACGGTCTCTTGCTGCTATGGAAAAGGGTCCACAGATTGTCTGCACCGCCGTCGCTGTAGGCAGGCCAGTAGAGCATCAAAAAGATGTCCTGGGTATCGGGGTCTTCCGGGGCGACCTTGGCCAGTTCCCATTGGCGGTTCCATGGAAGAGGAACAAGGTTCACCTCCACCCCAATGCGAGCATACGCCTGCTGGATCAGGGGGGCAACAGCGGCTTCGGCGGCGTTTTCGGAAGCGTAGGAAAGTTTGAGCGGGCGAGGCAAACCGTGCGGATAGCCAGCTTCTGCCAGCAACTGGCGGGCTTTGTCCAAATCCTGGTGGTATTGCTTGACCTCTGCCGACCACGGCCAGATTCCCCGAGGCACCGGCCCACGGCTCGGCGTGCCCAGGCCATATACGCCAAGGTCTATGATTTTGTCGTAAGGCGTGGCGTAAGCGAGGGCCTGCCGCACTTTGACTTGATCCAACGGCGGGTGGAGGGTATTGAAAAAAGCCAGATAACTGAAGGCGGAGGGCTCGGTGAACACCTGATAACGGGGGTCGTCTGCGAGTGCAGGGTACTTTTCGGGAGGAATACGGGTAACGAGGTCGACTTCACCGCGCTGCAGCAACTGTAATTGTGCCGTGGCTTGAGGAACGAGGTCGATGAGCACGGTCGTAAATTGCCCGCGATGCCATCCCCGCCAGTAATCGTCGAAGCGGGTAAGCACGATTTTTTGGTGGGGGGTGTACTCAGCCAAGGTGTAAGGGCCGGTGCCGCCGTCCCGGCCCCGAGCAGCCGCCTGCTGGAAGTAGTCGGGGTTCTTGGCGGCGGCTCGCAGCATCTTGGGGCTGACGATCCAGGCACCATAAGAGGCCGAAAGAAGCCGCTCCAACGGCGCGGGATGTTTCAGGTAAAACCTGACGGTATGTTCATCCACCACCTCGATATGGTCCAGCGGTGTCCACATGAAGGCCGCGCTGCCGTAGTGAGCGGCTGCCTCGATGGACATTTTGACGGCCTGTGCGGTCAAAGGCTCCCCATCGTGGAACGTGACCCCCTTGCGCAGGTAGAACGTCCACTTGGTGCCATCGGCGTTGTGTTCCCACCGCTCGGCCAGAAGGGGGGTAAAGCGTGCCTTCGCGCCGGGGGGATTGATGCGTAACAATTGCTCGTAGATGTTGGCAAGGTAGGCGGCTTCTGTAGAAAAGGATTCGACCGGGTCCCATGTGGTGACCTCGGACGCGCTGGCCACTTTGAGCGTCAGGGGTTGAGACGGGTTGGCTGCAATGGCGGTGGGGGTAGGTGAGGGAGACTTCGTTGGAACGGCGAGGGTAACGGTCGATTGTGCCGGTTGTTGGTGAAGAGGGGCCGCAGGGACAGACCTCTCCCTACAGGCACCGAGCAGCAAGAGCATCAAAGCAAAAACCACAAGAAGCCGAAAAGGACGTTGCCAAGGCATGTTTTTCCTCCTGAGAAAGCAGGAGACAATGTAGCAGCGATGGGCAAAATTGTAAAGGGAACGCACCACGCCGATCAAAACTTGACACGCGGCACGCGGCTATCTATACTGAAACTGCAAGCACGTCGCGAATCCCTACGACGAGGAGGCAAAAAATGTTCGAGAAAATTCTGGTAGGCGTGGATGGTTCCGAGGCTGCCCTGCGAGCAGCCCGCAAAGCGGGTGAATTGGCACGCGCCCTCGGAGCGCACCTTTACGTGGTCGTGGCGTTCGATCCCATTCCGGATTATCTCGGCGAACCGTATTGGGAAGAGGCCGCGGCTGCACGGTTGGGCAAAGCACAACGGATTTTGGAGCAGGCCGTCGAGGTCATTGGGGAAATACCGTCAGGCGTTGAAACCGAAATGCTGGAAGGCCGCCCTGCAGAGGCCATTCTGGAGGTGGCAAAGACCCGCGAGGTGGATTTGATCGTGGTTGGCGCCCACGGCAACCACGCATTGCACAGCCTACTTTTAGGCAGTCAGAGCCACAAAATCATCAGCCGGGCCACCTGCCCGGTGCTGGTTGTCCCGTGAGAAAGCCACCAGGCGAAGGCCGCAGGGGCCTTCGCCTGG
>JALSPT010000149.1 GCA_026985785.1 Anaerolineales bacterium | reverse complement strand
AGCCTGGCCTACCGCCTGACCTACCAGGACATGGAAAAAACCCTGACCGACAAAGACGCCGCCAAAATCCGCAAGCGCATCGTCAAGGCGCTGCAGAAGATGGGCGCGCAGTTGCGCGGGTGACGAGAGGGCGAAAGAACGTCCCAAGCGGCATGCTTGTAGTAAAATGGGGTTGTCTCCATTGCTGAAAGGGCGATGAGGCTCGCCCGAATTGTCACCTGGTGACTAATGGCCTCTACCGATGGTTTCGGTAGGGGCCTTTGTTGGTGGAAAACATGAGCGAAGCCCACATTGTTGATGTCCGCATCATCCAGCCCGGCGGGCGCACGGGGCGCTATCTGCCGGAAGGCGATGGCTTGCGGTTGGAAGCCGTGCTCCCGCCGGAGGAGCCGCTGCCGTTTGACGTCGCCGTGTTGCCCACGGTGTGGACGCCGTTCGACGAGCCGTTTCGCGTGTTGGTGGTGGGCAGTGTTTCCCACCCCGCCGAAACATGGCTGACGGCGCGCCTGCTGGGGGCATGGCAGCGGGAGGAAGAACCGCCGTTCTTGGTAGCGGCGCCGGAGGCCGACCCAGCCGCCCCTCTGGACTGGGAAATGCTTTCTGCCCGCCAGCGCCAGGCCGTGCTCGATGCCTTGCAGAGTGCACGCCCTGGCAAGTGGCGTTGGCTGGACGTGGCTGCCGTGGAGCCTGTTCTCCACGCTGGCGCGCACCGCTATCAGCAACGCAAGGAAAATCGGCGCTTGCACACCCCTGCTTGGCAACCCCTGCGCACCGCCCGCCGGGGAAGTTATACCGCCGTCGACCAGTACACCCCTGCAGAGTACACCTTTTTTGACCTGCCCTACCGCTTTCAAGAGTACGTCGGCGACGCTTTGGCTCCTGACGAACGCATCCTTTACGCCGTTCGCCGCCCGGCGATGTCCAGCCTGCGCCACCGCTCCTGGCTGCGGCGAGAGCATTTGCAGGAAGGCGTGTTGTTGCTGACCACCCATCGCCTCATCCACTTGGCGGAACTCATTCCGCCGGATGCGGCCAACGTGCGCTATGGCTTTCGGGAAGTCGTCGGTGCTTTGGAACGCCTGCGCGCGGTAAGCCTGCGGCGCGAGCGTGATGGACTGTTGCTCATCACGCGTTGGGCGGCTGCCGATGGCGAGCAGGAGGTGGTGTGGGAAGCGCCTGCTTTCGCTGCTGCTGCATTGCACGATCTGCTCTCGTACCTTCAGGCTTTCGTCGAAAACCGCGCCTCGCGCGCCCTGCAACGGGCCACCCCGCCGCCTTCGCCGGAGCACCTGCCGCCGTTGGTGGATACTGCTGCCAACGACCCCGACGAGAGCAAGCGCCTGACTGCCCACTTTGCCGCTTTGCTGGCAGCCGCACGCCATCCTGATGAAACCGTGTTGGCGTGGGCGGCGTTGCCTCGGTGGTTTCAGCCCAAGGTCGGAGCCCAGGCGCTGGTGGTGTCCACTCGTCGGGTTTTCCTCCTCCCTCCTGGCCATTTCGAACTGCCGCTGCAAACCCTCGCCACGCTGGAATACACCGGTTCGATTTTGGAATCGTACCTGGTGTTCACTACCGGGCAAGGCGAGCGTCATCGGGTTCGTTTCCCCTACCCGGCGAAAGGCGCTTTTCGTGCTTGTTTCGAGGCGGCCTGGCGCGCCGCGGCGGTGTTGCCTTTGAAGCCGTAGCCGATTTGCCCGGCGTGGTATACTCGCGGCGTGACGCTTTATGTGCTCAGCGCGCCGTCCGGCGCGGGCAAGACTACCGTCGTGCAGCGCCTGGCGGCGCTTGGCCGACGGAGAGGATGGCGCGTGGCCGGTGTGGTTTCCCCTGCTGCGCGGCCACAAGGCGCGATCTGGCTGGAAGACCTTGCCAGCGGGCGACGACGGCTGCTGGCGCATGTCGCGCCGCCCGCCGAGGCCGATTTGGGCCGCTGGCGCTTCTCCCCGGCGACCGTGGCCTGGGGCAACGCCCGCTTGCGAGCGATCCGCGATACCGATCTGTTGCTGATAGACGAAATCGGCCCCCTGGAACTCCATGACCATGCGGGGCTGCTCGCCGCGCTGACGGCGTTGCGCGTCGCGGGCTATCGCCTCGCGGTGGTCACCGTGCGGCCTGCCCTGGCTGCGCCTTTGGCCGAGGCGTTGCGCGCGCGTCACCCTATGCTTTTGCGCCTGACTTCTCACAACCGCGATGCGTTGCCTGAGACCCTGCTGGAAGGCAAACTGGTGGCGTGAACGCAGCCCCTTTCGTCGGTGCAGCAGGCGGGCGCTATTCCCTGCCGTGTGGAGGATCTTTCATGCTTCGTCGTTGGTTTTTGGGCATCCTGGCGGCGCTAACCGCCCTTGGGTTGGTAGCCTGTCACACCGCGGCACCTTCTTCTGGTGCTGTCACGCCCTCCCCTGTGATCGTGACCGATGCGCTTGGCCGCACGCTACACTTCGATGCCCCGCCGCAGCGCATCGTCGTGGCCGGAAGGGCTGCCGTGCTGGTGGCTGATGCCCTTTATGCCTTCCCCGAAGCCCCTACCCGCATCGTCGCCCTGGTCAAGCAAGCCCAAACACCGGCGATTTTCGACTTCTACCGCCTGCTCGACCCCCAGGTCGATGCCAAGCGGGTGATTGGGCGTGACGCCGGGGCGGAGCAAATTGCCGCCTGGCACCCCGATGTGGTGGTGATGAAAAGTTTCCTGGCCGGGAAACTCGGCGCTC
>JALSPT010000148.1 GCA_026985785.1 Anaerolineales bacterium | reverse complement strand
CCCACCCGCCAGACGGTGTACGCCGCCGACCCCACAGCCGTAGCCGAGCAATGGCTACGCGAAGGCGCTCGTTGGCTGCATGTGGTCAACCTCGACGGCGCCTTCGGCCAGCACGACGCCGCCAACCAGGCTGCCCTGCAAGCCATCCTGTGCGTGGCCGCGGCCTACCACGCCCGCGTGCAGTTCGGCGGCGGCCTGCGCAGCCTGGAGGCCGTGGCGCGAGCCCTGGGCCTGGGCGTGGCTCGCGCCGTATTGGGCACCCTGGCCGCCCGCCAGCCCCAGGCCGTGGCCACGGCCCTGCGCCGCTGGGGGCCGAAGCGCATCGCTGTGGGCATCGACGCCCGCGATGGCCGCGTCCAGGTGAGCGGCTGGGCAGAAGCCACCGACCTGGACGCCATAACCTTTGCACGCCACCTGGCTGCCCTGGGCCTGCGCACCGTGATCTTCACCGATATCCGCCGCGACGGGCTGCAGACCGGCCTGGCCCTGGAAGCCACCGTGGCCCTCCAACAGGCCAGCGGGCTGGAGGTCATTGCCTCCGGCGGCGTGGCTTCGCTGGACGACCTGCGGGCAGCCAAAGAGGCCGGGCTGGCCGGGGCCATTGTGGGCCGGGCGCTCTACGAAGGCGCCTTCAGCGTAGCCGAGGCGCTGCGCGCCCTGGGTAAAGGGTAAAACCGACGACAAAGCCCGCCCATCCTCTCCAAAGCGCAAGCCCCATCCGCCCCCCTCTCCTTCAATGCGCCTTCCCGGTAAACAGGAAGGCGCTTCTTGCCCCCGAAAAACACGCTTTTATGTTATGATGAAAACGTCCATCCGCGGGATGGACAACGCGTTCCCCCGACCTGGGGTATGAAGAAAGCAGGAGGTGCGAAGGTGCTTGCCTTTTTCCGGCGATGGTGGGTGGCTTTAGGGGTCTTGCTCCTTGTGATGGGGATATGGGGAAAACCAGCTCTGGCGACCAATGCAACCAAACGTGTGGAGGTCTTGGCGCGCGACGGCGACATGACCATCCTCCCCAACGGCGATGTGCGCGTGGTGGAAACCTGGAAAGTCAAGTTCATCGGGGGCAGTTTCACCCACGCCTACCGCGAAATCCCCCTCCACCATGTCGAAGCCATCACCAACTGGAGCGTAGCCGAAGGCGACCAGCGCTACCTGCACACCACCACCAGCGCCCAGCCCTACACTTACGCTTTGGTGCACACTTCCAGGGGGGAAAAGATCGCCTGGTACTTTCCGCCCACCACCAACGCCATCCGCACCTTCACCCTCAGTTACACCCTCAAAGGGGCATTGTGGATTGACGAAAAAGGCGACCAGTTTTTCTGGAAGTTCATCGAGAGCGACCGCGCCTACCCCATCCAACACGCCGCGGTCACGGTGCACCTGCCCGGCACGTTCAGCCAAAACGACATCCTGACGGCGACCTACGAAAACGGCCACCAAACCGGCGGCGGCGCGTTGAGCGGCGGCAATGCCGTTCACTTCGAAGGCGGCCCCTTCCCCGGCGGCACGGAATGGGAAATTCGCGTGCAGTGGCCGCACGGGCATGTCAGCGCCTCCGCGCCAGGATGGGAACGACAGATGAAAATCCAACCTTGGATCAACCTCGGTTGGGGGCTACTGCTCTTCCTGCTGGCAGCAGGCGCCATCGGCGGCGGCTTTCTGCTGTGGTATCTGCGCGGGCGCGATCCCAAGGTAACCCAGGTGCCCGGCATAATCAGCCAGCCGCCCAGCAACCTGCCGCCCGGCATGGTCGGCACCCTGCTCGACGAGCGCGCCGACATGGACGACATCTTAGCCACGCTGCTCGACCTGGCGCGCCGTGGTTTTTTACGCATCGAAACCACGCGAGAAAAGGTGTTGGTGATCACCATCGAACAGACGGATTTCGTCGCCCAGGCATGGCCGGAGGATCCCCTGCCTTACGAACGCGCTCTCCTCAGCGGCATTTTTGGCCCCTTCCCTCAGCCCGGCCAAAGGCGCTCGCTGGAGGATCTCAAAAATCGCTTTTACACCCACGTTCCCAAAATAAAAGCGGGCCTCTACGAGAGCGTCGTGCAAGCCGGGCTTTTCCCCAGCAACCCCGACAGCGTGCGCACACGGTATATCGTGCTGGCCTTCTTCATCGGCGTGCTGATCGCGGCGCTGGCCTGGCCCGCGAAATGGACGGGCGCCGCCTTCATGGGCACCCTGGCGCCAATCACCGGCGTGGTGGTCACCCTGGTGCTGTGGCTGCTGGCCCGGGTCATGCCGCGCAAAACCCGCAAAGGCGCGCTCGAAGCCGCCAAATGGCGCGCCTTCAAGCGTTATCTAAAGGAACTGGAACGCCACACTTCGCTGGAAAGCGCCCGTGACCTCTTCGAACGCTATCTCCCCTATGCCACCGCCTTTGGGGTCTCTCGCGAATGGATTGCTAAATTTTCCCGGCTTTCCAACATGCCTGCACCGGGTTGGTATGTGATGCGCCCCCTCGGCACTCCATCGCATTCAGGCCATGGGGGGCACATGGCCGCGCCAGCCGCCGGTCACATGCCTTCCCTCAACCAAATGGCCGACGGGGCAATGACCTCTTTCTCCGACATGGCCAATAGCCTGATGGACACGCTCAACAGCGCAGCCTCGGCGTTCAGCAGCAGCCCCAGCAGCAGCGGCGGCTTTTCCGGCGGCGGAGGCGGAGGAGGCGGTGGTGGCGGCGGCTCCAGCGGATTCGGAT
>JALSPT010000147.1 GCA_026985785.1 Anaerolineales bacterium | reverse complement strand
CGCCCGCTTATTCAGTGCCGAAGGCCGGAATCGAACCGGCGACACGCGGATTTTCAGTCCGCTGCTCTACCAACTGAGCTACCTCGGCGCCTTTCGCCTTAGCGCCCCCGAATTTTACCTACCCGCCAAGGCGTTGTCAAGGCTACACGGAAAGATATTTGCTGAATTTTTTAATAATCGCCTTCTTGGGCTTGTAACCGGTCATGCGCGCCACGATTTTGCCGCCCTGGAACAGCGCCAGGGTGGGCACGCCCATGATGCGCCATTGGACCAGCAACTCGGTATTCTTGTCGGCGTCCATTTGAAACACCTTGGCCTTGCCTTGCCATTCCACGGCCAGTTCGGCGACGATGGGGTCGAGCATCTTGCAAGGCGCGCACCACTCGGCAGTCACGTCAATGAGCACCGGCAGGTCGCTTTGCAACACCTCGGTTTCGAAGCGGTCGGCGGTCATTTCAGGCAGGTTGCCGGCCATGGCGTGCTCCCTTCCTCAGGGTGTGGGTGTTGGGGTGGGGGTGGGTGTTTCTTGGGCGCCAGGGGTGGGCGTTCCGGCAGAGGTCGTTTCCGGCGTTGCCGTGACCTGTGGCAGCGTCTCGGCCAGCAGGCGCCAGGCAGCCTCCAGATCTTGCAAAGCCACCTCAGGGGCGGAAGGGAGAGCGTCAGCCGCCAGCGACACCTGGTCGGCGGCCTGGGCGTAGGCTTCGGTAGAGGCGGTCTGCTGCAGCCAGCGCAGGGTCGCCTGAGCGCTCAGCAATTCATCGCGAGCCAGGCCATAGTTGCCCTGCCCGATGAGCAAACGCGTTCGCGTGAGGGATTCCATCACCCGCAGCACGGCCAGGTTGGCCTGCATCTCGGTCAATCGGCCTTCCCAATCCTGCCAAGCCGTTTGCAAAGCCTCGGCGGTCGCCTGCGCCGCAGCGGCATCATCGGAAACGGCGTCCACCCGCTTCCCCAAGGCATCCAATTGGGTGCTCAGGGCGTCGGTTTGCTTTTCCACCGCCTCCAACCGGCTTTGCAGCCCGTCGAGGGCGTCTTGCTGCTTCCCGAGTTGTTGATTCAATGCCTGCTGCTGCTCGTGCAGGCGGGTCAGGTCATCCTGCAAGGCAAGCAACTGACGGTTGACCTGCTCGGCGCGGCTGGCGCTTTGCTGCTCCAGGGCATCGACACGCGTCTGCAAATCGTGAAGCGGCTGCACGTACTGGCGATAAAGGTAAGGGACGGCAAAGTAAAGTGCGGCTGCAATTGCTCCCAGAATGAGCACCACCAACACCAACCGGGCCAGGAAACGCACAAATCCCACGAAAGCGCTGCTCAGCCGTTCACCAAAGGACGGCTTTGGCGATGGTTCGGGTTGCGTGGTAGGGGTGTTTTCGCTCATCGGATACCTCCTACGGCGTCGGCGTGGCGGTCGGTTCCGCCGTGGGCGTGCTCGAAGGCGTGGCCGTGGCAGATGGCTCCAGATCGTTGAGCAGATCTCGCAGGCCATCGAAGAAAGCGTTGAACTTCTCCGTGCTGGTCTGGATGTCGGCAATCGTGGTCTGGAGGTCGTCCACCTGGCTTTGCAACGCCTGCTGGTCATCGGCCAACTGGTCGACGCGGCTGCTCACGGCCTTCAGATCGGCCAACTGGCGCTGGAGGGTTTGGACCTGCATCTGCATCTGGTTGACGGTTTCCTCCAACGCCTGCACATGACGCACGGTGGCGCTGTAGCGCCCCGCGTCGGCGTAATACAGGGTGCCGTTGAGCGCCTGCAGCACGCCGAGCGAGAGGGCAAAAGCAAGCAAAAAACCCACGATGCCAGTAATGAGCGCGATCGTCCACGCCCCACGGCGCGTGATGTAGCGCGCCTCCTCGGCAGGCGCAGGCGGCGAAGGCGGGGCAGCGACCGCCTCGCGAGGAGCAGGGGCTTCTTCGCCTTCCAGGGGAGAAGTTTCGTCAGCCTCCGTCTGGCCTTCGCCCTCCGGCGCTTCTTCTGCCAGAGCATCCTCGGAGGGAAGCGCGTCGGCCTCCTCTTCGCTTTCGGGCGCGCCTGCATCCTCCTCTTCGCCCTCGGAGACGCCAAGATGGGGCGCAGCCTCCGCGGTGGCAACAGGCTCCGCCTCATCCTCGGCAAGAGGCTCCTCCAGCGGCGAAACGGTCAGCCGCGGCGCGAGTTTTTCCAACAGGCTTTGGGAAATTCCCTCCACCTGCGCCAGATCCTCCACCGCGGCAAAAGGCCGCGCGGCAATAATCCGCTCGGCCAGCACCTCGCCAATGCCGGGCAGAGCCACCAGTTCTTCTTTCGTGGCGCGATTGATGTCCACGGTGTGTTCGTTTTCCATGCTGCCCTCCTCTTTTCTCAAAGCACAATCAGGAGCGCGCTTGACACACAAGATCAGCGGGCTTCGGTCAACAACCGTTGGGCTAATTGTAACATCTTTTCGTCCGCCCCACCCAGCATGTGCGCCAGTTCGGCCACGCGAGCATCACCTTCCAGGCGGGCGACGGTGGTGGTGGTGCGCCCGTCGCGCGTTTGTTTGGCCACGCGGTAGTGGCTGTCGCCCCAGGCGGCCAGTTGGGGCAAATGGGTGATCACCAGCACCTGGTGGTTTTTCCCCAGCGCGTGCAATTTGCGCCCCACCACCGCGCCGATACGCCCGCCGATACCCTGGTCGATTTCGTCGAAAATCAGCGTAGGCGTGGGATCAACCTCGGCAAGGGCACGCTTGAGCGCCAGCATCAGGCG
>JALSPT010000146.1 GCA_026985785.1 Anaerolineales bacterium | reverse complement strand
CTCGATTATGTGCCCCATTGGGAGCGCGCCTACGGCAAGGGCGGCCTGATTCAGTACCAGTGCTTCGTGCCCAAGGAAACCGCCGAGGATGCCTTCCGGGACATTCTGGAAACCACCCATCGCCACGACCTGCCGACTTATCTCGGCGTGGTCAAACGCCACCGCCCCGACCGCTTCTTGCTTTCCCACGCGGTGGACGGCTTTTCCTTAGCGATGGATTTCCGCGTCACCCGCGGCAACCGTCGCCGCCTGCAGGAAATGGCCGATGCGCTCAACCGCATTGTGTTGCAGGCCGGGGGGCGGTTTTACCTGGCCAAGGACGCCACCCTGACCCCCGACGTCTGGTTGGCTTCCCTGGGCGAGGACACCCTGCGCCGCTACTTCGCCCTCAAGGCGCAGGTGGACCCCAATGAGGTGCTGCAGACCGACCAGTACCGGCGGCTGTTTGCGCCGTTGAAAGAGAAGGTAGGATAGGAGGGCGGGAACCAGTTGGAGTTTAGGAGGCTGTGGGGAACGAGCCGGTAAGGGCGTCCAGAGGAATCGCCTCTTGTTGAATGTTGCGGTACAGCGAGAACGACCGCATTTTTTCCCAGCGGGGCTTGCCGATGACACGGGGGCTGAGAATAAGATCGTATTTTAGGGAAATTTGAGCGGCGATACGGAGGATTTCGCCCCGGGTGTGCCTATCTTCGTGTACCGTAATGACCAGAACATCAATGTCCGACCCAGGATGGCTGTCCCCCCTGGCTTTGGAGCCAAACAAGGCGGCGCTCAACACTTCTTGCCGCCAGTGCGTGTGCAAATAAGTCGCGAATTCTTGCAGTGCTTGCCGTTCTGCGAAGGAGAGGTTTATTTGTGGGGTTGCCATGGTTGTTCTCGTAGCCAGTCCTGGATCACTTCTACGAAATGTTCCGCTTGTTCCAGGTCGAAAGTCGCATCTTCTTTTGACAAAGGCGACAAGAGGTCGTAGTCTCCTTCTTGTCGGTCCTCCATCACGCGCCCGTAGATTTCACTGAGTTCGAGGGGGAGTTTCTCCGTTTTGATGAAGTATTGTCGGAAGGCTGCCAATACACCACTGTGCTTGCCCCGGGCAAGTTTTTGGGTGGCCAGTACAGCATTGGCTGCGTAGAAGATGGCGTAATATGCCCGGTTGATGGCGGCTGTATAAAAGTTGTTGGCCAGAGCCAGACGTGCTGCTTGTAAGGATTCGTGGGCTGCAGCCATATATAGGGCGACCTCGTGGGGCGTGTCTTCGTTCATATTTGGATTATACCCTTTTTTGTTGCCCACACTCTGGAAACGTGCCTTCGCAGGGCTGCCCCAAGGCGCGGCGGCAGCGGGCGGGGAGGTCTTCGGCGGGTTGCGCGCCTGCGGCGCGCAGCAGGCAGGCCAACGCGCACAGCGGCAGGCCGACGACGTTGGCGTAGCAGCCTTCGATGCGCGCCACGGGGGCAAACGCCTGGTTTTGGATGGCGTAAGCCCCGGCCTTGTCCATCGGGTCGCCGCTGGCGACGTAAGCGGCGATTTCGGCGTCGCTGTAAGCGCGCATCACCACGGTGGTGCGCTCGACGGCGGTTTCCAGGCGCCCGGTGGCCGTATCCAGCACGGCCACGCCGGTCATCACGGTGTGGCTGCGCCCTCGCAGGCGGCGGAGCATGGCGGCGGCCTCGGCGGCGTCTACCGGCTTGCCTAAAATGTCCTCGCCGTCCACTACGGCAGTATCCGCGCCCACGATCCAGCGAAGCGCCCCTCGCCCTCTGGGAGGGGGGCCGGGGGTGAAGGCATCAGTCAGCGCCTGCGCTTTGGCCGCTGCCAGGCGGCGGACGTAGGCCGCAGGCGCTTCACCCGGCAGGGGTGTTTCGTCCACCTCGGCGGCGGCGGTCTGCACCGGCAGCCCCAGCAGCCCGATGAGTTCCCGCCGCCGGGGCGATTGCGAGGCCAGCAGCAGGCCTTCCGGGGCGCTCATGCCCCATCCTCCAGCAGCCGCCGCGCCGCCCGCCGCCCGATTTCCACGGCAAAGTTGGTGCCCCGGTCCCACGGGTAAACCTGGTACATGCTCGCCAGATACAGCCCCGGCACCGGCGTGCGGATGGCCGGGATGTTGCGGCTGTGGTTCACCAAAGGCACCGGCTGAGCGTAGCGGGCTTTGTAGAGCCAGGCCCCTTCCACCCAATCCTCGCTGAAGGTCGGGTTGACGCGCTTCAGCGCGGGCAGGTAAATGGCCAGCAGTTCTTCCTTGCTCAGGCTGAAGTATTCATGGTCGGGCGGCAGGTAGTCGCCGATGTAGGCGATGTGCTGCCCGCCGAAGTGCTCCGGCGGCACGAAATTGGTGTGATCCACCAGAATCAAAAAGGGGAAGCCCGCCCGCTTGGGGATGTTGTACCAGTAGTAGCCTTCGGGGGAAAGGGGCTGCTTGAGGGCCAACGCGATGGCCAGGGCGCCCATGTTCTTCAGGCCGCGGATGCCGGCCAGGTAATCGGCGGGCAGGTCGGGGGCGATGTCGGCCAGGATGTGCGGCGGCAGCGCGGCGAGGACGCGGTCGTAGGTTTCGCGCGCACCGTCCTCGGTGGTCACTTCCAGGCCGCCCGCGACGGCCTGCACGCGACGCACGCGGGTGGCATAGCGGAAGGCCGCCCCGCGGCTTGCCAGCGCGGCGGCGAAGTCGTCGGCGAAAGCCTGGAAGCCGCCTTCGTAGGTGCCTAAGCGCGGCGTGCGGGCGTGGATGCGCGCCCAGAACCACGCCATGTTCACCTCTTTGTAGTA
>JALSPT010000145.1 GCA_026985785.1 Anaerolineales bacterium | reverse complement strand
TGAGATAGGGGCGCAACTTGGCCTCGGCCTGGGCGCGCAACTGCGCCACGATGTCGGCCATCGTGCCGTAAAGCGCCGGTTCCGGCACCTCGGGAATGCCCAACAAGATCACCCGCCCATCGAAAGCGCCCGCCAGCGCCCTGGCGTGGGGCAGCACCCGCTCCGCCAGATCCGAGCCATCCAGCGGCACCAACAGCCGGGCAAAGCGGAACGCCGCCGCCCCCGCCTGGCGCGGGCGGAACACCAACATGGGGGCATTCACCAACTGCAAAATCTTGCTCGCCTTGCTGCCCATCAGCCAACGCCGAAAAGCCGATTTGCTGTGGGTGGTCATCACCACCCAATCGACCCCCAACTCGGCCACGAAGCGATTGAGCACATCGGCAATCGGCCCCACGCCGACGCGGTAGTCCGTGGGCACGCCGCGCGCCTGCATCCGCGCGACCACGCCTTGCAGATAAGCCTCCTTCTCCCGCCGGGCCACCGCCAGCGCGGCCTGGGTCTGGGGATCCTGGGGGTGTGGGTCAGCGGTGCGCAATACCGTCACCACGGTCACCCGGCCGTCGAAGGTCTTGGCCAGCAAAGCCGCCAAATCAAGCGCCTGCTCGGCATACGCCGTACCGCCCAGGGGGACGAGGAAATGGCGCGGCGGCTGCACCGGTTGCTTCCAAAAAGCCAACCGCTCGGGAGCCGGTTCCCACGTGATCTCCGGCAACGGCAAGGGTGTGACCTGCTGCTCGGCTTCGCCCACGGCGGGAAGCACCGGCTCTACGCTCCACATCGCCTCCTCCAACCGCCCCAATTGCTCCTTCAGCGGCGAAGGCGCGCCCAGGCGGTTGCGGTAGTAAGTGAAAATGGCATACAACACGGGGATGAAGATGAAATACGTCCACGCCCCCTCGCGAAAGCGCTCGGCGAAGATGATCACCGTCGCCGCGGTAGTCAGAAAAGCGGCAATCACAGTGCCCACCAAGGTGGCCGCATGGCCCACATCGAACGACGCCCGCAGTTCGCGCACCAGGCGCTTGGTCGCCGCCCAGCCGGTCATGCTCAGCAAAATGAACACCCCCGCGGCGTAAATGGAGAGATAGATCTCCTCGGTGGTGCCGATGAAAAGGAAGCACAACGACGCAATGCCGACCTCGATCCACACCGGCATATCGGCCACGCCATAACGGTTGCGCCGCCCCAATGCCTCGGGGACGTAATGGCGGCTTTTCAAGCCCAACGCCAGGTTTTGCAGCCCCTGCGCGCTGGCCGCGCTGGCCGAAAGCAGCACCGCAATGCCGATCAGCGTGCCGGCGTAAGCCAGCGGCGCGGGGAGCAGTTTGTCCATCGTCTGGGTAAAGACCGAGACCTCGGGGTTGGTGGGGTCGGAAAGGCGGAAGATGGCCGGGCCGGTGATCAGCATGGTGGCCGCCGCGGTGCCCATGATGATCAACAGGCTGCCAAACGCCTTGCGGCTCTTCTCCTCCGGCGTGCCCTCATAAGCCGCCACCAGGTTGGCGAACACCTCGATGCCGGTCATCACCGCCAGAATGCGGGCATACCCGGCCAGGGTGTAATGCAAATACTCGCCGTGGAAGGCCTGGAGAGAAAAATCGGGCAAGTGCAGCCCGAGTTTGAAGACCGTCGCGATGTTCATCGCCCACAACAGCGCCAACACCGCCGCCGTCGCAGGGCCAAAGATCGCCGCTGCCGCCTTCGGGCCGCGGTTCACCACCCACCCCGTGAACACGCTCAACACCACCGCCACCACGGCACGGTAATCGGTAAACAGGAACCGATGGTTGAGAACGGGCAACCGGTCGGCGATGAACGTCACCAACGCCGCCATACTGACCAGAAACGTGAGCGTGTACTCCACGAAAGTGATGCCGGCGTTGATCTTCACCGCCCAGCCGCCAAACTCCTCCTCGGTCAGGCCGCTGCCGCCGCTGCCATCGGTCACCCAACGCATCACCAGGCGGTACATGGCCGAGACCATGGCGATGGTGAACACCACCAACCACACGCTGGCGCCAAACGTCACCTCGGCCACCCCGGCCACCACGATGAGTTTCAGAAAAGGCCCAAAGACGTACAGCGGCGACGTCGCCGGGTCGCCACCACCGGCCAGTGCACCCTCGAAAGCGTTGGACAACTTGCGGGAAACCGAAACAGCCACGTTGCTTGCCTCCTGAAAACAGAAAAAACGCCCCACCCGCCGCCTCTCGACGGCACGCTGGGCGCTCACAGCACGCGCTCAAATCACGACGTGTTCTATTGTACTACGACTTCGCCCGCCGAGGGGGAAGAGCGGGTGCACTCAAATGTTGTAGATAGGGCTATCGTATGGCCAGATCTCTCCCTACCCCCTGGCGGAGGCTTGTCCTTCGTTAGGACAGCCTCCGCCTTCCCCCTCCCCTCCCTTACTGAAGGGAGGGGAGGGGGAGGCCGCCCCTGAGCGGAAGCGCCGCCAGGCGCTGAAGCCGAAGGGAGGCGGCGGGGGAGGGGTGAGATCCTGAAAAGTGCTTCTACGACATTTGCTTGCACCCGGGAAGATCGCGCCCGCGTATGACAGGGCACCAAAACGAGGTCGCACCGGGCATCTACGGGCGCGCCAAGCCAACGCAGGCGAGGAACGCACAGCCTTTCCATTTCCAAAAGCACTCCCTACCCCCTCATCTCTCCTATCGCGTCCAGGTCACCGTCTCCAGCACGGCTTCTAAAGGCTGAAAGGCCGCCTCTTTCTCTTCGGCGCTGATCTCCAAACCGGGGACGGC
>JALSPT010000144.1 GCA_026985785.1 Anaerolineales bacterium | reverse complement strand
ACCCGCTTCGGCAGCCTTCATCTCCTTACGGCGCTTGCCCAACCACGAATAAGCCACACTCAAAAGGAAAACAAGGGGAGTACCGATGTAATTCAAGCCGCTGGCGTTGAAGAAAGGTTCGAAAATCCACCCAATGGTCATACCCTTGAACAAATCCGAGAGCATACCCACGGTAATGGTAATCAGGGTGGCTTCAATCAAGGTCTTGCGCCAGAAATCCTCGATGGTGCTGACCGCTCCTAAGATAGCACCCCACACAGCCCCCAAGACGGTCAAGAGCACCAAACCAGCCACCGGCCCCTGCCCAAACCGAAGCAACTGGTAAAGATGGGGCGAGGTGCGCACAAACACAAAATGGAAATCTACCCACTGACCCAAAAAGGGATACAAGGCCAGCAAAAAGGCACCAATACCGCCCGCAAACGCGGTGCGGACGATGGTATCCCCCCGGGTGGTGCGGTTACGCATAGCATATACCAACAGGACGGCGCCGGTGGAAAGCAGCAGGGTGATATGCCCCAGTGAAAGGCCGACCACCACCTCTCGCTTGCTAAACGCCGTAACCAGCCCTACCAGGGTGACATACAACGCCACCCCGCCGGTAAGCAAACCGGCATTGAAGGCTTTTTTCCATAGAGAGCCTTGAGTTTCCATGACGCACCGCCTCGATTACACCTTTTCTTCGGAAAGACGCTCGCCCAAAATGCCGCTGGGGCGGAAGATCAAGACCAGCACCAACAGCGTAAAGGCAATGACGTCTTTCAACTGATAAGATGCCGGAATGCCCAAGCCTTCCAAGATAAGCGCAGGGCCCAACCCCTCGAAAATACCCAGGAAAAAGCCACCCAGCATAGCCCCCGGCACGTTGCCGATACCCCCCAGCACCGCCGCCGTAAAGGCTTTAATACCAGGGATAAAGCCCATGAAGAAATGCACCTGCTTGAAAATCAGGGCATAAAGCACCCCTGCAATACCAGCCAGCGCCGAGCCCAAGATGAACGTGTTGACGATGATGCGGTCGACGTCCACACCCATCAGCGCAGCCACATCCTTGTCCTCGGCCACGGCACGCATCGCCTTGCCGTCCTTGGTATACTGCACATAGGCATATAGCCCGGCCATCATCAGCAACGAAACCACGATAACCAACAAATGCACCTTCAGGATATGCACACCCAGCACGGTCGTCTTACCAGCCAGAATGGTCATCTCGGGGTAAGCCTCGACGCCCGAGCCATAGAAGCCACGGAAAGTGTATTCAATCGTGAACGAGGCACCAATAGCGGTAATCAGTGGGACCAACCGCGGCGCACGGCGCAGGGGACGATATGCCACGCGCTCGGTGATCAGGGCAACGATGACCGAGGTCACCATGGCGAGCAACATGACCAACAACAGAGAAACAATCGGATGAGCGTTATAGAAGCCGTACTGGTTCAGTTTGGCGGCCAGAAAGTAGCCCGTAAACGCCCCCGCCATGAAAATGTCGCCATGCGCAAAGTTGATCATGAAGAGGATGCCATACACCAAGGTGTACCCCAGCGCGATCAGGGCATACACCCCGCCCTGAGAGATGCCGTAAACCACAAAATTCGTCCACTGTTCCTTGGTGTAATAGCCATTACGCAACGCTCCGACCATCCCTACCACCGCAATGGCCAGGATGGAAAGGCCGAACAACCACACCACGATATCTACGAGGCTCAAGCGCTCCAGGTAATGCTTCAGTTTTCCAGCCATACAGCCTCCCTACCGAAAATGCTTCCCGCACGCCATGCACGCCTGTCTATTACGGGATAAGGGTGCCGGAAGACCGCATCCCCCGGCACCCTTTCAAAACTTGCCTGCACCGAGTGGCTTTACTTCTTAGGCCACACCGGGACGTATTTGCCGTTCTGGATCTGGTTGATCACGATCTTCGGATCGGCGCAGTCCCCGTATTGATTGCAGGTGAGCGTACCGGTCAGGCCCTTGTAGTCCTTGGTGGAGAACAACGCCTGGCAGAGCGCCTTGCGCGGGACGTGGATAGTACCGTCTTTGTCCACCACCGCCACCTTCTTGATGGCGTTCATCAGCAACATCGCCGCGTCGTAAGCGTGCAAGTGGAAGGCGCTGGGCGGTTCCTGGCCGTATTTGGCCTCGTACTTCTTGTTGAACTCCTCGTTGTTGACCGCTGCCGGGCCGGAGAGGTACATACCCTCAGCCGCCTTGCCGGCTGCCTTGATGAAGTCCGGCGAAATCATCCCGTCGGAGCCCATCAGCACGGTCTTCTCCAGGCCGGGCACCTCTTTCGCCTGCTGGGTGATCAGGGCGCCTTCCTGGATGAAGATCGGGTAATACAGCACGTCGGGCTTGGCGGTGGCAATCTTGGTCAGCACCGGGCGCATGTCGGTATCGCCGACGTTGATGGCCTCCTGAGCCACGCACTTGCCGCCCAACTGGGTGAAGACATCGCACGCCACCTGCTGCAACTGCTGAGCGTAGGGGCTGCCGTCATGGATGGTCGCCATGGTGCGGGCGCCAAGAACGTTGTAAGCGAACTCGGCCACTGCTTTACCCTGCACCTTGTCGTTGTGGGCGGTGCGCAGGTAGCACTCGGCGTGCGTATCCGGCGCGGTCAGCGAAGGCGCGGTGTTGGAGGGCGAAATCATCGGGATGTGCGCATCCGAGAGGATCTTGGAGGCAGGCACACCGGCGCTGGAGCAAGCCGTGCCGATGACGCCCACAATGGACTTGTCCGCCGCCAGTTTCTGGGCCGCGGTCTGACCACCCTCGGCGGAGCACTGAGCGTCTTCTTTCACCACCTGGATGGCGTGCTTACCCAACCAGGCCTTGTTGGCTGCGGTGAAGTCGTCGACGGCGATTTCCACACCGCCGACCTCGTCCACGCCCAGCGACTCATTGGGGCCGCTCAACACCACCGCCACACCGATCTTGATGGGGTCGTTGGGGCCGATGTCGACGCAGCCATAGGGGTCGTCACACTTGAAAGTGGACTTCTGGCCGCACGCTGCCAGTGCCAACGCAGCCACCAGCAGCACAGCAAACAAAATGAACCATCGCTTCTTCATACTTCCTCCTCCTTACATCGTACGGATTGGGAATAAACAAGAAGCTCTGCGAGGAACACTTCCACATCCCTTCGCATGCTTCACAAGTGCGCTAAGCGCACTTGTAGGTTGATTTTACAACAGAAGAAAAGGCACGGTCAAGGATAGCCCTCTTTCGCCCTCGTTTGTTTACGGAAATTTTATGTTCCCGGCCAAGGCGTCCTGCAGTGCTTCAGCAGCTCTCATGCCATAGATTAACCTCACCCTATGGTAGAATTGAGGCCGAACGTTCTTCTGGAGGTTCTCGTGACTCAACCCACGCCATCTTACGATGCATCGACCATTCAGGTTTTGAAAGGGCTGGAAGCCGTCCGCCGCCGCCCGGGGATGTACGTCGGCGGGACGGACATCAAAGCGCTACACCACCTGATCTACGAAGTAGTGGACAACTCCATCGACGAAGCCCTCGCCGGGGCGTGTGACCGGATCGACATTGTCATCCACCCCGACCAAAGCGTCACCGTGCAAGACAACGGGCGCGGCATTCCGGTGGACATCCATCCCGAGGCCAAGAAATCGGCACTGGAAGTGGTGATGACCACGCTGCACGCGGGCGGCAAATTCGGCGGCGGCGGGTACAAGGTCTCCGGCGGGCTGCACGGCGTGGGCGTTTCCGCCGTCAACGCCCTCTCCGAGTGGTGCGAGGTGGAAGTGCGTCGCGACGGCAAAATTTACCGCCAACGCTATGAGCGCGGCTACCCCGTGACACCCGTCGAAGTAATCGGCAAAGCCGCCAAAGGCGAAACCGGCACCCGCACCACCTTCAAATTCGACCCCACCATTTTCACCGGCAACCTCGCTTACAAATTCGAAACCTTGGTGCAACGCTTCCGCGAGATGGCCTTCGTCACGCGAGGCGTAACCATTCATTTTCGCGACGAGCGCACCGATCGCGAAATGACCTTCTACTTCGAAGGCGGTATCCGCTCCTTCGTCTATTACCTCAACCGCAGCCGCCAGCCGCTGCACAAGATCGTTCACGCTGAAAAAGAAATCGACAACATCTACATTGAATTTGCGCTGCAATACACCGACGCCTTCACCGAATCGGTATACGCGTTTGCCAACACCATCAACACCATCGACGGCGGCACACACCTCACCGGAATGCGCACCGCCATCACCCGCACCCTCAACGACTACGCCCGCAAAACCGGCCTGCTCAAAGATTCCGACCCCAACTTCACCGGCGACGACACGCGCGAGGGCCTGACCGCCATCATCAGCATCAAGCACCCCGACCCCCAATTCGAAAGCCAGACCAAAGTCAAACTGATGAACCCGGAGGTGCAGACCTATGCCGCCCAGGTGGTCAGCGAGGCATTGGGCACGTTTTTGGAAGAAAACCCCTCGGCTGCTAAAGCCATCATCCAAAAATGCCTCACCTCGGCACGGGCGCGGGCCGCAGCGCGCAAGGCACGCGACCTGGTCATCCGCAAATCAGCGCTGGAAAGCCTCACCCTGCCCGGCAAACTGGCCGATTGCTCCGAACGCGACCCCCACAAGGCCGAACTCTACATCGTGGAGGGCGATTCCGCCGGCGGCTCGGCCAAACAAGGGCGCGACCGCCATTTCCAGGCTATCCTCCCCCTGCGCGGCAAAATCCTCAACACCGAGCGCGCCCGGCTGGACAAAATCCTCTCCAATAAGGAAATCAAAGCGCTGATCTCTGCCTTGGGCACCGGTATCGGCGAAGACTTCAACCTGGACAACCTGCGCTATGGGCGCGTCATCATCATGACCGACGCCGACGTCGACGGCAGCCACATCCGCACCCTGCTGCTCACCTTCTTCTTCCGCTACATGCAGCCCCTCATCGAGGAAGGGCACCTCTACATCGCCCAACCACCGCTCTACCGCATTGCCCACAAAAAGCAAGTGCGCTATGCTTACACCGAAGCCGAGCGAGAGCGCATCCTCCAGGAAATCGGCAATGGGGACAAAGTCCACATCCAGCGCTACAAAGGGTTGGGCGAGATGAATCCTCAACAACTGTGGGAAACCACCATGGATCCCCAAACGCGCACCCTGCTGCAGGTCACCATTGACGACGCCGCCGAGGCCGATCGCGTGTTCAGCATGCTCATGGGCAGCGAAGTCCCCCCTCGTCGGCGCTTCATCCAAACCCACGCTCGCGAAGTCCGCAACCTGGATATCTAACCTCCCCACCATCATGAGCCTCCAACCTGGTGACATCCTCCACGGACGCTATCAGATTCTATCTATTCTCGGCCAGGGAGGAATGGGTGCCGTTTATCACGCCCTCGACACAACCCTCAACGTCGAAGTCGCCATCAAAGAAAACCTGTTCACATCCGAGGGGTACGCCGAGCAATTCCGCCAGGAAGCCCGCCTGCTCGCCAGCCTGCGCCACCCCAACCTACCGCGGGTCACCGATTACTTCGTCATTGAAAACCAGGGACAATACCTGGTGATGGACTACATCCAGGGGGAAGACCTCAAAACGCGCATCGAACGGGAGGGTAAAATCCCGGTCGCGGAAGCCGTCACCATCGGCGTGGCGCTTTGCGACGCGCTGGAATATCTGCACGCCCAGACGCCCCCCGTCGTCCACCGGGATATCAAGCCCGGCAACGTCCGTATCACACCGGAAGGGCACGTTTTTTTGGTAGATTTCGGCCTGGCCAAAATCGGCGGCGGCGACCAACGCACCGTAACGGGTGCCCAGGCCGTCACGCCAGGCTTTTCTCCACCAGAACAATACGGCACCTCGCACACCGCCCCCCACTCCGACATTTACAGCCTCGGCGCCACCCTCTACATGGCTCTCTGTGGTGAACCCCCACCCGACGCCTTCGAGCGCGCCCTCGATCAGGCCGAAATCCGTCCGGTGGACGAATGCAACCCTGAGGTGCCTACCCCGCTTGCCAGTATCATCACCACGGCAATGGCGCTCCAACCCGGCGACCGTTTCCGCTCCGCCACCGAGATGAAGCAGGCGCTACTCAGCCTCGACCTCGTCCCCAACCAACAGCAACACCTCCAGGACCACCAATGGAAGATCGCCCCTGCCCCAGCCCTGGGCGCTTGGCGCAGCACCAGGCCTCGACCCGAGAGGGAAACTTCCAAACCCGTCCCGCCTCCCCCAGGGCAACCCCCAACGGAGCCGCCAGCGTCTGCCGCAGGCGAAGGCGAACCCGAACCTCCCCAGCCCGCCTCAGGCCGCCGCAAACTGCGGGTCGCCCTCTGGATGGCGCTTATCCTCGCTCTGCTGGCAGGGTGGTATCGCCTCGACTCTGCCAGCCTGCACGCTACTGTGGAACAAGGCAAAAGATGGAGCTTTCAGGCTGCAAGTTGGAGTATGACCCGCGTCGCGCCTTATCTTCCTACCGGGGCGGCGGCCCTTCACCTCGCTGCGGCAACCAACACGCCCCTTCCCACGACTCTGCTCCCCACAGCGCAGACCAGCCCCACACCCTCCCCAAGCCCACCCCCCACGGCAACCGCCTCGCCCACGGCCACCGCCACCTTTACCCCTTCGCCCACCATCACGCCCACGCCCCAACCCACCCCCTTGGGTGGAAGCGGCGAACTGGCTTTTGCCATAGCAGAAGAGCAAGGCGCACAGATTTGGCTGGCCGACACCGAGGGGCATCTGCTCCAACAACTCATCCACCGCCCCGGCGGCGCCTGCCAACCGGCCTGGGCTCCCGATGGGCGCTCCCTGGCCTTCACAGCGCCCTGCAAGAACAACCAGACCACCTACCACAACGCTCAAATCTACCTCCTCCACCTGGAAACCGGCACCGTGGACGAGCTCGTCCCTCCCGATTGGGGAGGCTACGACCCCGCCTTTTCACCCGACGGACGCTACCTGGCCTTTACCAGCCAACACGAAGGCACTCCACGGATTTATCTGCTTACGCTGAGCAACCACGCCATCACCCCCCTGACCGCGAACGACACGGCCCAGCCCGCCTGGTCGCCCGATGGCCGTCTATTGGCGTACACCGATTTGAGCACCCACCGCATCTGGCTGCTCCCCTTCGACCCTCAAAGCGGCACGCCGGGTGAAGCAAAAGGCTTCTCGCACAGCGGAAGCCGCCGCAACAGCCATCCCCTATGGGCGGGCAACGGCCAGGTGTTGATTTACACCCAAATTGCCCCCGACAACCCCATCCCCTACTTGGTCAAAAGCCTGCTCAGTCAAAACGGCTTGCGTGAAACCCCCATCCTGTTGCCGGAACTGGCCTCAGGCGAAGCAACGGCTTCACCTGATGGGCGATGGTTGGCCTTCGAGGGCTGGAAAAATGCCACCAACCACGACATCTACCTCACGCCCATCGATGGCTCCGAGGTCATCCAGGTGACCGCTTCCGGTGAACGCGACTTCGACCCTGCCTGGCGTCCGCGGCCATAGCGCCTCACACCCCTCGCCCTTCGTCCTGCGCCGCGGCTTGCCGCGGCGTTTGCCATCTCCAAAGGTCTGACAAGTCCCCCGCGCCCCCAGGAGGCATAATCCATGCATCTGCTGAAAGAACGCATCCTCAAAGATGGCCGCTACCTCGGCGGCGGCATCCTCAAAGTCGACGCCTTCATCAACCACCAGGTGGACGCCGGCCTGATGATGGCCTGCGGGCAGGAACTTGCCCGCCGTTTTGCCCCCACGCGCCCCGAAAAAGTCTTCACCGCCGAAATCTCCGGCATTGCGCCCGCCTTAGCCACCGGCTATTACCTTCGCGTCCCGGTGGTCTTCGCCCGCAAACACCGCCCGGTCACCATGCCCGACCAGATTTTCCTCACCCTCACGCCTTCCCACACCAAAGGCCGCGAGGTGGAACTGATGGTCTCGCCCGAATACCTGCGCGCCGGCGAACGCATCCTCATCATCGACGACTTTTTGGCCTCCGGCGAAACCATTTTAGGGCTGGTGCGCTTAGTGCAGGCCGCCCAGGCCGAGGTCGTGGGCATCGGTGCGCTGATCGAAAAGACTTTTGAGGGCGGGCGCGCCAAACTGGCATCGTTGGGCGTGCCAATCGAAGCCTTAGCGCGCATCAGCGCCCTGCACGACGATGGACGCATCGAGTTCGCGGAGTAAGCCATGCGCCCCATCATCGTGCTCGATTTCGGCTCGCAATACGCCCAACTCATCGCCCGGCGGGTGCGTGAGCAGGGGGTGTATAGCGAACTCTTCCCCCACGACGCCCCTGCCGAAGAAGTCCTCGCCCTGCACCCGGCGGGCTTCATCCTCTCCGGCGGTCCCGCCTCGGTGTATGCCCCCAGCGCGCCCCAAATCCCGCCCTATGTGCTGGCAAGCAGCCTGCCCGTGCTCGGCATCTGCTACGGGATGCAGGCCCTCACCCATGCCTTGGGCGGCGCGGTCAACCCCGCCCCCCGGCGGGAATATGGCCTCGCCGAACTGGAGGTGCTGCGCCCCAACCCGCTGCTGCCCGAAGGGCGCCACCCGGTCTGGATGTCCCACGGCGACCGCATCGAACGCCTGCCGGAGGGCTTCGAGGCCCTGGCGCGCACGGCCAACAGCCCCATCGCGGCGATGGGCGACCTGCAACGGCGCTACTTCGGCGTGCAGTTCCACCCCGAAGTGCAGCACACGCCCAACGGCGGCGACATCCTGCGCCGCTTTGCCGTGGAAATCTGCGGCGTCGCGCCCACCTGGACGCCGGAAAACATCATCGCCGAGAGCGTGGCGCGCATTCGCCAGCAGGTGGGCGACGAGCCGGTGCTCGCGGCGGTCAGCGGCGGGGTAGATTCCACCGTCGCGGCGGCGTTGGTGCACCGCGCCGTGGGCAAGCAACTCACCGCGGTGTTCGTCGATACCGGCCTGCTGCGCCAGGGCGAGCGCGAGCAGGTGGAAACCGCCTTCCGCGACGCGCTGCACGCCCGCCTGGTGGTGGTGAATGCCGCCGACGAGTTCCTCCACGCCCTGCGCGGCGTGACCGACCCCGAAGCCAAGCGCCGCATCATCGGCGAGAAATTCATCCGCATTTTCGAGCGCGAAGCCCGCCGTTTGGGGCAGCCGCGCTTTCTGGTGCAGGGCACGATTTACCCCGACGTGGTAGAATCGCGCGCCCCCGACCGCGCCAAAGCCCACCGCATCAAGAGCCACCACAACGTCGGCGGGCTGCCGGAACAGATGGACTTCGCCCTCGTCGAACCGCTGCGCTATCTGTTCAAAGACGAGGTGCGGCGGGTGGGCGAGGCCTTAGGCCTGCCGCGGGCGATGGTCTGGCGGCAGCCCTTCCCCGGGCCGGGGCTGGCCGTGCGCTGTTTGGGCGAGGTCACCGCGGAGCGGCTGGCGCGCCTGCGCGCCGCGGATGCCATCTTCACCCGGGCGCTGGAAGACGCCGACCTGCTGCGTTCCGCCCCGGGGCAGGCTGCGGGCAAGGTTTCCCAGGCTTTCGCCGTGCTTCTACCTGTGAAATCCGTCGGCGTGATGGGCGACCAGCGCACCTACCAGGAAACCATTGTGCTGCGCGCCGTGACCACCGACGACTTCATGACCGCCGACTGGGCGCGCCTGCCCGCCGACCTGCTGGCGGCGGTCTCTCGGCGCATCGTCAACGAGGTGGACGGGGTGAACAGAGTCGTGTATGATATCACCACGAAACCACCGGCAACCATCGAATGGGAATGAGGTGAACACCATGCCCTACCAAGAAATCCTTGGCCGCGCCTGGCAAATTTTCAAGCGCCATCGGGCGCTATGGCTGTTTGGCTTCCTCAGCGCCTGCACGGGCGGCGTGTATGGCCGACTAAGCCTCCCAACCTTCAATGTGAATATCCCCATCCGCTGGCAACCAGACGGAACGCCCGCCTTTACCCTCCCCAACGAGCAAGAATGGCTCACCGGCGGTGCACACTTGCTCACCAGCATCCCGCCGGAAACTTGGCTGCTCCTGGCCTTAGGCCTCCTGACGGCCCTATTGGCCTGGCTGGTCATCAGCCTGATGGTGCGCTCGATTGCCGATCCGGCGCTGGTACGCGGCACCATGACCGCCCTCAAGAGCGAAGGTCGTCTTTCCGTTCACGACTTGTTCACGCTTGCCAAGCCCTTTTTCGGGCGGACGGTGGGGTTCTACCTGCTCTTGGGCGGCGGTGCAGCAGCCCTGTCCTTCCTCTTCGGCCTGCTCTTCTTCACAATGGCCCTCGCCACCCACGGCATCGGCCTCGCGTGCCTGCTGCCGTTCTTCCTATTCGCCGTGCCTGCAATCTGGCTGCTGGAACTTTACATCGAGATGGCCCTCCTCGCCCTGGTGGTGGAGGATCTGCCTCTCATGGAAGCCTTTCGCCGCGGCTGGGCAGTGCTCAAAACCCATTTCTGGAACGCTCTCCTCATAGGCCTCCTGCTGACGGCCATCCACATCGGCGTGGGGCTGCTCTTTGGCATCGCCACCGGCGCGCTCCTCGTCATGGCTGCCGTGGTGCTCATCTTCGGGATAAGCGCCCAGGCCAGCGGCACCACCCTGGCAACGCTCATCGGCATCGCCGTTCTCCTCCTGCTGGGCTTGATGCTGGTCAGCGCCATCGTGATGGGCACCTTGCAAGCCTACCTGCAAAGTGCATGGACGCTGGCGTATCTGCATTTTACACAAGAGACAACCGATCCCAAGAGAGCCTTCCCGACACCAAAACCGGATTCGCCTGCCCGGCGGGTGGTATAATGGAGTTTGTCATGCCTGCGGCATGGCCGAATCCCCCGTTGGGAGGCTCCCTCTATGCGCAATCCCAAACGCTACTTGCTTCCGGTCCTGCTGTTGATTGCCCTGGCGATCTACATCGACCTCCCTTCGACCACCCGCGTGGTCATTCCCAATCCTTTTGGCAACAAACCCCTGTTTGAACACTCCGTGCAAACCCGCCTGGGGCTTGACCTGCAAGGCGGCGTCCAGGCATTGTTGCAGGCCGACATGCCATGCGAGCAGGTCGGCAACGATGCCATGAAAACGGCGCGTGCCATCGTCGAAAAACGCGTCAACGGCCTGGGTGTATCTGAAGCCGTGGTGCAACTGGCCGACAACTG
>JALSPT010000143.1 GCA_026985785.1 Anaerolineales bacterium | reverse complement strand
GCGCGGTCATCACCACTTTGGCCAGGTATTCCAGGTTGACCTGGTGGATGATGCCGGTATCGGGTGGCACGACGCGGAAGTTGTCGAAGGCTTTTTGCCCCCAGTGCAGGAACTCATAGCGCTCGCGGTTGCGCTGAAATTCCACCTCAGCGTTGCGCAGGAAGGCGTCGGGCGTGCCGAAGAAATCCACCTGCACGGAGTGGTCGATCACCAGGTCCACGGGGATGAGGGGGTTGACGGTGTGGGGCTTGCCGCCGAGGCGCGCCATCGCCGAGCGCATCGCGGCCAGGTCGACCACCGCGGGCACGCCGGTGAAGTCCTGCATCACCACGCGGGCAGGCTGATAGGGCAGCGTCGGGCGGTGGTCGGTTTGGGGTTGCCAACCGGCCAGGTTGACCACGTCCTGCTCGGTGATTTCCACGCCGTTGGCCTGGCGCAGCACCGATTCCAGCATCACGCGGATGGAATAGGGCAGTTTGGAGAGGTTGGTCAGCCCTTGCTTTTCCAGATAATCGAGGCGGTAAATGGTGTACTTGCCATGCGACGTCGCGAGGACGTCGCGGGCACCGGCAAAAGGATTGCTCATAGGGCTCGCTCCTTAGATGGGGTTGGAATTCAGAGGTGGAACGAAAAACGGTCAGCCCCCAACCTCGCGAAGAGCAAAAAGTCTCCGGGCGGTGGGGAAGACGGATTCCACAACGAAAGCCACGCCCTGAAATTATACTACGGCGGCAGGGCAAGCATGTAGCGACGTTGGCTCGAAGAATCGAGAGGATGCATCGACTCCGGAGTCGCCTTTTTGTGGTACAATGATACATAGATACAATGATACAATCTTGAGCAGCGGTGCACGCTATGGCTTCAAACGAAACAGATCTCCCGATCACAATCGATTTCCGCCTCCGGACGCCGATTGCCGAGCAGGTGCGCGATCAAATTCGTGCTTTGATTGCGGAAGGCACGTTGCGACCAGGGAGCCAACTCCCCACCGTGCGGCAGTTGGCGGCAGCGCTGCGGATCAATTTCAACACCGTTGCCAGAGCTTATCGGATGTTGGCCGCGGAGGGATTGATTTCCGTACAGCACGGGCGCGGCACCTTTGTGCTGGCACCGGCTTCACCGGAGGCCAGTGCAACGCTCCGTCGGGAGGCGCTGGACGCGCTGGCCCAAGCCCTGGCCGAACATGCTCGCCAGATGGGCTTCAGTGAAGCGGAGGCGCTGGCCGCGCTCCGGCGTGCCTGGCAACGCCAGGAGCCGCCATAAAGCCCGGAAAAGATATGGCTTGCTGGGACACTCGGATGATATCCTTTCCAATACCTACGGAGGTTGATCATGAAAAAACAGGAAGGCCTACCGCGTTTACACACGACTTCATCGGCGCGGGTCACACCGCTGGGTGTGGCAGGGTTTCTGGTGCTGCTGGGTATCGGCATCCTCGGTGCAATATGGCTTCAGCCTCGCGCCTCCGAAACCATCACCGTGGCCTGGATTATAGGCTGGAGCGTACTGGCAGTTTACGTCCTGGCGGCGTTCCAGATGGCCAATCAGTGGGAAAAGGCGGTTGTGTTGCGGTTGGGCAAATTCCACGGCCTGTTTGGGCCGGGGGTGTTTTGGGTAGTGCCGGTGGTAGACGCGGTGGTCGACTGGGTTGACCAGCGGGTAATGGTAACCCCTTTCCGTGCCGAGAAGACGCTGACCAAAGACACCGTGCCGGTGGACGTGGATGCCGTGCTGTTTTGGATGGTGTTTGATGCCGAAAAAGCGGCTCTGGAGGTAGAAGATTACCGAGCGGCGGTAGCGTGGGCTGCGCAAACGGCTCTGCGAGAGGTGATTGGCCAGAAGGAACTGGCAGAAATCCTAACCGGCAGGACGGCCATGGACGAGGAATTGCAGCGGATTATCGACGAGCGCACAACCGCGTGGGGTGTGAGCGTACAATCGGTGGAAATCCGCGACATCGTGATTCCTTCCTCCCTGGAAGAAGCCATGAGCCGCCGGGCACAGGCCGAACGCGAGCGGCAAGCGCGCGTCATCCTTGGCACCTCAGAAGTGGAGATCGCCGCCAGTTTTGCCGAGGCTGCTACCGCTTACGCCGAGAACCCCACAGCGCTGCACCTGCGGGCGATGAACATGCTATTCGAGGGTCTGAAAGAGAAAGGCGCGCTGGTCATCGTCCCCAGTAGCGCGGTGGAAACCATGAATTTGGGCAGTCTGAGCGGGTTGGTGGCTTTGGGACAGCGCCAGTCGCCCGAAGGGAACCCTTCCGCGACCGATTGACTGCATTGTTTCACATGAAACATCCCGCCCCGAAGTTTCACGTGAAACCCGAGACTTGCCGGAGGTTGCCATGAAAAACAAAACGGCTTTGTTTGCGCTCGCGGTGATCGTTGCGTTGACGGCAGCAGGGACAGCCTGGGTATATCCCCGCCTGCCCGCGACCCTGGTCACCCACTGGGGCGTGCACAGCGCGCCCAACGGCACCATGGGGCGCGCTTGGGGCGCCTGGCTGCCGGTGGGGCTGATGGTCTTCATTACCGCCCTGTTGTGGACCGTGCCCTACATCGACCCCCGCCGCCAAAACTACAAGGCTTTCCGCCCGCTATACAACCTCTTCGTGGTGGGCATGGCAATTTTCATGGCCTACGTCCAGGCGCTTTCCCTCGCCTGGAATCTGGGCTACCGCTTCTCCATCACACGCGGCCTCAGCCCCGCGCTGGGGCTCCTTTTCATCGGCCTCGCCGCCCTGTTGCGCGCCGCCCGCCCAAACTGGTTCGTCGGCATTCGCACGCCGTGGACCCTCTCCAGCCCCACCGTGTGGCACAAAACACACCAATGGGGGGCATGGGTGTTCCTCCTCGCCGGCGTGGTGATGCTGGCAGGCGTGGTTTGGGAACCTGCCCTCTGGCTTGGCGTCGGTTTCGTCGTGGTGAGCGCGGTGGGGTTGGTGGCATATTCCGCCCTGGCCTACGAGCGCGAGCAACACTCGCCCACACCACCTCAAAACGATTGAAAACGCACCGCCCCCGCTGGCATCGGCGGGGGCTTTTTCATGCCTTGGCGCGGACCGCTTTTTGTGCTATCCTACCCCTCCTATACCGCTTTGGAGGCTATCCATGAAGCCCCTTCTCATCCCCACCGCCGAGCCCTTTTTCCTCCCGGGTAACGAAACGGCTTGCTTGCTCATCCACGGCTTTACCGCCTCCCCGCGCGAGATGCGCGGCCTGGGGGAGCATCTCCACCGCACCCACGGCTTCACGG
This sequence comes from Anaerolineales bacterium, assembly GCA_026985785.1. Lineage (GTDB taxonomy): Bacteria > Chloroflexota > Anaerolineae > Anaerolineales > DRMV01 > DRMV01. Next base: position 1,722 of record JALSPT010000143.1, on the reverse strand, counting down.
TGATGGGGGTGCGCCTGGCAGGCCACGCCACCACCCCCGCCGACATGGCGCACATGCGCTGGCAGGATTGGGTTGCCTCGGCTGAAGACGGCTGGCATTTGCTTCGCTCCGCAGGCTTCCGCCGCATCGTCCCCGTGGGCCTCTCGATGGGAGGCGCCATTGCGTTGCTGCTGGCCTCGTACCTGCCCGTGGCGGGCGTGGCAAGCATGGCTGCGCCTTATTTGCTCCGTGTTCCTCGCTGGGAATGGCTGCTGGGATGGGTGCGGCCTTATTTCCCCAAGAAAAAAGGACGCGTCTTCGATCCGGAGGGGTTTCGCGGACGGGTGGCCTACCCCGTCAATCCGGCGCGCAGCGTGCGGCAGTTGAACGCCATGTTGAAGGTCGTGCGGGCATCGTTGGCGCAGGTGCGGGTGCCTGCCTTGGTATTGCATTCCCGCAACGACGACTACGTGCCGCATCGAAACGCAGAGCAGATCTACGCCGCCCTGGGAAGCACCCACAAGCGCCTGGTATGGGTGGAGCGCAGTACCCATGTCGTGACCCTGGACGCGGCTCGCGAGCGTGTGTATCGAGAAGTGGGCGATTTCATTGCCGGGCTGGGACAGCAGGGAGAGAACACCCCATGAACCGGGATTTGCGCCTGTTGTCGGCTTCGTTGTTCATTTGGGGAATCGGCGAGGGGCTATTCTTCTTCTTTCAGCCGCTCTATCTGCAAAAATTAGGGGCTTCACCGGAGGTCATCGGCGTGGTGCTGGGCATTGGCGGGCTGGTGTTGAGCCTTTCCCACATCCCCGCAGGGGCGGCAGCCGATCGCTTCGGGCGTAGGCCGGTGATGTGGGCCTCGTGGCTGACGGGATTGGTCGCGGCCTGGACGATGGCCCTGGCGCACAACCTGATGATGTTCGCGCTCGGCGCGGTGCTCTACAACCTCTCCGCCTTCGTGATTGCTCCGCTCAACAGTTACGTCACCGCGGCGCGCGGCAAATGGAGCGTCCAACGGGCGCTGACCGTGACCTCGGCCTCGTTCAATGCCGGCGCGGTGCTGGGCTCGCTGGCGGGAGGGCAGATTGGGCAACATCTCGGCCTGGCGCTGATCTACCGCTTCGCGGCTTCGTTGTTCTTCGTCTCGGTGCTCGTGGTCTTCTTCATCCATTCCCAACCCGTGGTGCGTGCCGCCGAGCGCCCTACCGGAACGGGCGAGCGCCGTTTTTCGCCGCGCCTGTGGGCTTTCTTGGGTTTTGTGTTCTTGGTGATGTTCGTGTTGTACCTGCCGCAGCCATTGGCGCCCAATTTCTTGCGAGACGTGCGCGGCGTCTCGTTGAGCAGCATTGGCGTGTTGGGCGCGTTGTCACGCGGGGGCATGGTGGTCATTGGCCTGCTCTTGGGAAGCCTGGGCGCGTGGGAAGGCTTTCTGCTGGCGCAGGTCTCGGGCGGGCTGTTTGCCCTGCTCATCTGGCAAGGGCACACCACCTGGGCATACAGCGCAGCCTACTTTTTCGGGGGCGGCTACTGGGCGTCCAAGGCATTAGCAGCAGCCGAGGTGCGGAGCATGGTCGCGGAGGCTGCTATGGGGTTGGCTTATGGCCTCAACGAGACGATGGGCGGCTTGGCCATTTTCCTGGCCTCTTTGCTGGCGGGCAAACTATACGCCCTCGAACCGGCTGCCGCCTTCCGCTGGGCTGTATGGGTTTTGCCGTTACTTCTGCTCGGCAACCTCCCATT
>JALSPT010000142.1 GCA_026985785.1 Anaerolineales bacterium | reverse complement strand
GCCGTTTCATAGCCGGGGAAATCTTCCAGGCCAGGATACATCACCCGCGCGATTTTGGGATGATCGGCCAGAAAACGGGCGACGGCGAGGCCGTTTTCGCAATGACGCTGCATCCGCAGTTCGAAAGTTTTCAGGCCGAGGTTGGTCAGCCAGGTATCGAAGGGGCTGGGCGACGTGCCGATGCTCTTGAGCACCTTCTTGAAGTCCGTGCGCATAAACTCCAGATGCGGACTGACCACCGCCCCGCCCACCACCACACCGTGGCCGGTAATGTACTTGGTGGTAGAGTGCAAAACAATATCAGCGCCCAGGGTCAAGGGGCGCTGACAGTAAGGTGTGGCAAAGGTGTTGTCGGCACAAACCCATGCGCCGTAATGGTGAGCCACCTCGGCAACCGCCGCAATGTCGGTGATGCCCATCGAGGGGTTGGCCGGGGTTTCCACGTAGGCCAGGCGGGCCTGAGGATGGGCTTCGAAAGCCTGCGCCCAGGCATCCAAATCATCACCTTTCACCCACACCACCTCGATGCCCAGCCGGGGGGCAATGTTGTGGAGGAATTCGAACGTCCCGCCGTACACCACCTCCTGAGAGATCAACGTTTCGCCAGCCTTCACCCGCGCCAAGATCGCCGTGCTGATCGCCCCCATGCCGGTGGAAAGCACCCACCCGGCGACCAGTTCGTCGAGTTGTTTGTCCGGCTGCCGACGCAGGAGATCGTAGGCCTCGAGGGCCGCTATCTTGCGGGCCAAATGGCGGGCATTGGGGTTCCCAATACGGGTGTAGACGTAGCCTTCTCGCTGACCGGCAAACAGCGCCGCGCCGGTGGCGACGTCGGGAAAACTAAAAGTGGATGTTTGATAAATGGGCGTGACGTGAGCGTGAAGCGGGTCCTGCCCCTCACCGACATGAACGGCCAGGGTGCTGAGGCCCATCTGCGACCAATCAAGTTCTGCATGGCTCATGGTTTCATCTCCTTGATTTGATACGGGAATTGAAATAATACCCGATTATCATAGGCATTTTCATTATAACCCTCTTAAGAAGCACATGTTTTAGGAAAAACACCAAGTGTCAGGCAAGAGAAAGTAGGGAGCGCCCCTCCCAATGCTCGTCATCTCTTCCAACAGGCTATTGGAGAGGACCGGTACGGCGCTCCAACAAATGGATCAGCGTTTGCGCCAGCAGGCGGGGGTGGTGGCGGCCAGGTTGGGAAGGATCGTTCAAGGGTGCGGCATGGAAAGGATAGGGCAATTCCCCTTCCTCCAGGTGCACCCACGAGCTGTGCGGCGGGAGGGCGCCCTCGAAGGTGTTGTTGATCAGCACGATGTCAAAAAGGCGTCCTCTGACATGCTTTTCCAGCGCCGCGAGATGATCCTGGCACGAAAAGCCATCGGTTTCGCCGGGCTGAGTGGCAACGTTGCACACGAAGACCCGCAAAGCCCGCGTCGCGCGCAGGGCAGCCGCGATATCGGGCACGAGCAAATTGGGCAAGATGCTGGTGAACAGGCTGCCCGGGCCGACGACCACCATGTCTGCTGCCAGGATGGCCTGGATGGCCTGAGGGAAGGCAGGCGGTTGTTCCGGCTCCAACCATACCCGGCGGATGCGCCCGGCGGTTTCCGGGATGCGGCTTTCGCCGACCACGCGCACCGCGCTGGCCTGATGGGGCAATTCCACCTCGGCAGCCAGATGCACCTGGCGGAGCGTGGCCGGGAGCACCCGCCCGTGGACGGCTAACACCCGTCCTGATTCGGCAATTGCCTCGGCGAAACTACCCGTGAGGGCCGTGAGCGCCGAAATGAAGAGGTTGCCGAACGCGTGGCCGCCCAGTTCGCCGCCATCTTCCGCAAAGCGGTATTGAAAGAGCTGGGTCAGCAGGGCTTCGTCGTCGGAGAGCGCGGCCAGGCAATTGCGGATGTCGCCGGGGGGGAGAATGCCCAAGGAGCGCCGCAATCGTCCGGATGACCCCCCGTCGTCGGCCACCGTCACCACGGCAGTGAGATTGTGCGTGTGATGTTTCATCCCGCGCAACACGGCGGAAAGGCCGTGCCCTCCCCCAATGGCAACGATGTGCGGGCCACGCTCTCTGCGGCGGTACTCGGCCAAGGCGCTCACCATCGAGCGGTCGCGCCGCAGGAAGGGCGCCAGCAACGAGCGCCCCAGCCCCCATAGCCCCCACATCAGCAACGCAACCCCCGCACCCCCAAAGATCACGGCACGCACCCAACGCGGCAAAAAACGAAGCGAGGCGGTGGAAAGCAGCGGCAGCCACCAGGTTTCCGGCGTGGTGCGGTAAAAATTCAGCACTGCGACCGCGACGCCCAGTCCCAGCAGCATATCGCCCAGCAGCACGAGCAGCAACCAGCGCTTGATGCCCAGGCCGGGCGTCAGCCAACGACGCAGGTCGCGCCAAAAAGAAGACCCTCGTGGTACGGTTTTCATGGTTCCGGCAGATTGGGGAGCCGATCGCTTAGAAAGCCACGGCCACGACCCGGTCGCGGCCCGCGAGGTCAGGGAACAAATGCACCTTAGCGCCGGGCAGAAGAGCACGCACCAAGGCTTGCATGGCCTGACTTTGATCGGCGGCAATTTCCAACAGCAGCAACCCGCCGCGAGCAAGCCGCGCAGGGATCTGGGTGAGCAGACGGCGGATGAGCCTCAGGCCGTCCTCACCGCCATCCAGCGCCAGGGCGGGTTCGAATCGGCTGATCGGCAGCCTTTTGAGGGCGGCCGTGGGGATGTAGGGCAAGTTGGCGACGATGAGGTCGAACGGCCCCGCCGCGGCGGTCAGCAGATCGGTTTGCAGGAAGGCCAGGCGCGCTTCCACCCGATGGTAACGGGCATTGACGGCGGCCACGGCGAGGGCTTGCACGCTGCGGTCGGTGGCCGTGACCTGAGCGGTGGGGCATTCGGCGGCCAGGGTGATGGCGAGTACGCCGCTCCCGGTGCCGACGTCGGCGACACGGCGGCGCTCAGGGTGGCGTTGCAGCCAGGCCAGCGCCTGCTCGACCAGCGTTTCGGTCTCCGGGCGCGGGATGAGCACCGCGGGCGTGACCACGAAATCCCGCCCGTAAAAGGCCCACCGCCCGAGCACATAGGGCAACGGCTCGCCCACGGCCAGCCGGGCGCAGGCGCGCCGCAGCCGCCGATGCTGGCAGGGCGTCAGGCGAGCCCGGGGGTGGGCCAGCAGCCAGGCCCGCGAGCGCCGTGTGATGGCCGCCAGCAGCGTTTGGGCGTCCAACGCCGCCGTCTCGCTGTGGGGAAGCAGCGCCTCACGGGCGCACGCCAGGCTTTGGGTAATCGTCTGCATGAGAAAACGGCAAAACGCGAGCCGGGGACAAAACGGTTGCTTGGGGACAGGCGCTCAAATGCCCAAGGCCGCCAGGCGTTCGGCCTCTTCTCGGGTAGCGAGTTCGTCGATGAAGTCGTCCAGTTCGCCATCGAGCACGGCAGGGAGGTTGTAAACCGACTTGTTGATGCGGTGGTCGGTAACGCGCGATTGGGGAAAATTATAGGTGCGAATTTTTTCCGACCGCTCGCCGGTGCCCACTTGGGAGCGCCGGGCCTCGTCCTGCTCGGCGCGCCGTCGGGCTTCTTCGATTTCATACAATCGCGCCTTGAGGATGCTCATCGCCCGCAACTTGTTTTGCAACTGCGAGCGCTCGTCCTGACAGGCCACCACGATGCCGGTAGGCAGGTGGGTAATGCGCACCGCGGTGGCGTTTTTCTGCACGTTTTGCCCGCCCGCCCCCGCCGATTTGTAGACGTCGATTTTGATGTCTTTGTCGGGGATGTCGATCTCCACATCGTCCACCTCGGCCAACACTGCCACCGTCGCCGTGCTGGTGTGGATGCGTCCCTGCGATTCGGTGGTCGGCACCCGCTGCACGCGGTGGACGCCGGCCTCGTATTTCAGCCGCGAATAAGCGCCCTTGCCTTTGACAAGGAAGGTAATCTCTTTGAAGCCGCCGAGCCCGGTTTCGTTGGCCGAAAGCACTTCCACCTTCCAGCCTTTGCGTTCGGCGTAGCGGGTGTACATGCGGAACAGGTCGGCGGCAAACAGCGCGGCCTCTTCGCCGCCGGTGCCGGCGCGGATCTCGATGATGACGTTGCGCTCGTCACGCGGGTCTTTGGGCAACAATAGCCGCTTGATCTCGGCTTCCAGTTGCGCCTGGCGGGGGGCCAAGTCGTCCAATTCAGCCTTGGCAAGATCGCGCATCTCGGGGTCGTCGCTTTCTTCCAACAATTGGCGGGCTTCTTCGATTTGTTTCAGCAACGAGCGATATTCGCCAGCCTTTTGGACGATGGGCTCTAAGTCGGCGCGCTCCTTGGCCAAGGCAGCAGCGCGCTTGTAGTCGTCGCCCACGGTGGCGAGTTCGCGTTCGATTTCGGCAAAGCGTTGCTCGATGCCGGCGAGTTTGTCCAGCATGGGGATGGTCTCCTCGGTTGAGATGCGGTTTGATTATACCAGCGCAGGTCACCCCGGCATGGGGGGCATCTCGGCAGCAGGATAGGAGCCCAGGAGTTTGACGAAAGCCGCCCTCGCCAGCAGCCCCACCAGTGCCTGGCGGCAGGTGTCATCCTGCCAATGGCCCTCGCAATCCAGGTAAAAGACGTAATGCCACGGGCGGTTGCGGCGGGGACGGCTTTCCAGTTTGGTCAGGTTGATGCCGCGGGTGGCAAACTCGCCCAGGCAGGCGTAAAGCGCCCCGGCTTGATGCGGCACGGCAAACACGATGGAAGTTTTGGCGACTGGGGTGGGGGGCGCTTCCTCGTGACCGATGATGAAAAAGCGGGTGACGTTCCAGCGGCGGTCCTGAATGTCGGCGGCCAGCACCTCCAGGCCGTAGATCTCGGCAGCCAGGCGGCTGGCAATGACGGCGACGCCCTCTTCGGGCTGAGCGGCCAGGTCTTTCGCGCTACCGGCGGTGTCGTACCAGGGCTCCGGGTGCCAGCCGTGGGCGGCGAGGTAATCTTCGCACTGCGCCAGGGCTTGGGGGTGAGAGCGCACCCGCCGCACATCCTCCAGCCGGGTGCCGGGAGAGGCCAGCAAGTGATGACGCACCGGCAGGTAGATCTCGCCGCTCACCCGCAGGTCGTGTTCCAGCAGCAAATCGTAGGCTTTGTTGATGGAACCGGCCACCGCGTTTTCCACCGGCAGCGCGCCAAAGTCCGCCCGTCCCTCTTCCACGGCAGCGAAAATCTCCCCAAAGGTGCGGCAAGGCAAGGTTTCGACGTCGGAACCGAAATGCTGGCGGATGGCTTCTTCCGAAAATGCCCCGTGCTCGCCTTGAAAGGCCACCGTGGTCATTTTCTCCCCTCCTGCTCCCGTCGGAAAGCGGCCAGTTGGGTCGCGATCCACGCTTCCAACGCCTCCCAATCGACCTCCTGCAAATGCAACTGGTCAGGGCGCAATTTGGCAGCCTCGCCGAGGTAAACATGCACGATTTCGTCCTGAGCCTTGGTGGTGTTCCAGTGCATCAACACCCGCACCACCCGCGGCATCTGGCCGGGGACGTTCATCTCATGCCCGCACAACAGCGGCACTTGCTTCCAGCCCAACTGGCGGGCGGCCAGGGCGGGGAATTCGGCGTTCAGGTCGGGCGTGGTGGTGAGGATAACGCTGGCGACGTCTTCCTGCCGAATGCCGTTGACGTGGATCATCAAAGCCAGCAGACGGCGCGTTTCGCGCAGGATGGCCTCACGCTCGTTTTCGGGCACGGTGGTGGCGCCCCGCACCCCGCGACACATCAAGGTCATGGTTGCCTCCTTATTGCCGGTGTACATAAGGTAGTGTAACAGACCTCTCCCTTCCTGCAAAGCCCCTTATTTTCGGGAAAAGTCAAGTACAATAGAGAAGTACCCACCCCCGTCGAGAGGGAGATCGATGGCTCGTAAGACAAGGCGTCGAAAGCCAACGTCCTATACCCTGCGCGACCCCCGCGAGGGCACGCCCATCCCCGTGGAAGTGCGGGTTGACCGGCGGTTGAAAAAAAGCGTGCGCTGGGAGCAGTATCCCGATCACATCGTGCTGCGCATTCCGCCGTGGTTGCGCCGCAAAGAG
>JALSPT010000141.1 GCA_026985785.1 Anaerolineales bacterium | reverse complement strand
TGCCGCCCCCTCAAGCCCGCCTGCTGGAAGAGCAACTACCGCACCTCAACCGCTGGGGATTCCAGGTGGAACCCTTCGGGCCGGGCACCTTCCGCGTGCGCGCCGTGCCTGCCTTGCTGGCCGACAGCGACCCCGCCGAGGCGTTGCGGGCATTGGTGGAGGACTTCGAGGAAGACGAAACCCCACTCAAAAACGAAATCGAAGCCCGCATCATCGCGCGAGTGTGCAAACGCGTGGCGGTGAAAGGCGGGCAAGTGCTCACCCCCGAAGCGCAAAAAGCCCTCCTGCGCGACCTGGAAGCCTGCGAAAACCCACGTTCCTGTCCCCACGGTCGTCCCACGATGATTCACATCAGCGTGGACACGCTGGAAAAGCAATTTGGGCGGCTTGGGCCGCGCTGAGCGTCACCGACCAGGGGTAGGGGTAGGCGGCACGACGGAAATCGCCGGCGTGGCGTGCGGTGTGGGGGTGGGGATCGCCTGGGCAGGGAAGATTTGGCGCATGGCCTCCTCCCAGGTCAGCCCTTGGCGGAGGGCAAATTCGTTGAAGCGCGCCGCGGGGATATACGCCCGCCAATTGGGCAAAGCGGGCAGGCGCTCCCAACCCAATGCCTGCGCCAAAGCCGTGACATCCACCCAATAGCCCGGCGGCACGGCAGCCGCGTACGCGCCGCCTTGCTCGAAGGCCGTAATATCGCCGCCATTGCGGGCATCGAAATCCCACGGCAGGGCGTGCAGCGGCTCGCCCTGGCTGCCGTCCTGGGCTTTGGCGCGCACAAACACCCGCCAGTAAGTGTAGGGGGCAATGTCCTCTCGCACCACCACCATCCAACCGGCATGCAAAGGCGCAACCGGCAGAGCAAACGCCCGCCCGGTATAAAGCCAATCCTGCCCCAGCCCCGGCGGCAGCGGCGCGGTGAGCGGAACGTAGGCATTCTCCAGCGTGCCGAGCACATCCCACCCTGCTTTGGCTGCCAACACCTGCCGCAAGGCGGCGAATGCCTCGTCGGCAGCATCGCTGAGCCAGGGGTAAGGGACCTGCACACCGTGCAGTGGGACGACGTCGAAGCGTTTACCGGTTTCGTTGAGGCGGGCGGCGGGTGTCCACGCAGGCGTCGGCGTCAGGCGGGCCGCAGCGCGAAAAGCCAACGCCGCAAAGGAAGCCGTGGGGTGGAGGGCAAAACCGCGCACCGTTCCCGGCAGGGGGATCAGGGGCAACGCCAACCCGCGTTGGGGAGCGTATGCCGTCAACGCCGCGCCGTTGGGACGGCGCACCACCGCCGCCAGCGTGTCGTTGCTGCCCCATTGCGGCCACCAGCCCATCCCAATTGCACGCGCTGGTCGGTCTGGATGGGCCGCATCCCAGACGAAAATCAGCGGCACGCCGGCGCGCGTTTGCCCCCAGGCCAGGTAGCGGCCATCGGGCGACCAGGCAGGGTGGCGCGCCGGGCCATCCTGGGGCCGGGAAAGGCGCAGAAAGCGCGCCGCGCCCGCCTCGTCCAGATTGGCCAGGAAAATCTGGGGGCTGCCCTCGCGGGTGGAAACGAAGGCGATCACCCGCCCCTGGGGCCCCCACGCAGGGGCATAATCGGCAGCCGGGGAAACGGTCAGGCGGATGGGCGCCTGACCGCCATCGGCAGGGCGGATGTAGAGATCCAGGTTCTCCCCCTCATCATGCTCATACACCAGCCAGCGGCCATCGGGCGACCACGAAGGGGCCGCGTCGTAAGCGGCGTCGTCGGTCAGCGGGATGGCCGTGCCATCGGCCAGCGAAAGCAAGAAAAGGTCCCAGCCGTGGGCGCGGCGGGCGGCGTAGGCCAGAAAGCGCCCATCGGGACTGAAAGCCGGGGTGATGTGGTCGGTGGCGCCGGCGGTGAGGCGGGTAAGGGACAAGGCGGTGGGCGAAAAGGCAAAAAGCTGGCTGAAGGCCCCCTCTTGCAAGGCCAGCACCGTCAACCCGCCGGGGTAATGCAAGGCAGCAGCGGGCGAAGGCACAAGGGACGGCGTTGCCGTGGATGTGGGTGTGAACGCAGGGGAAGGCGTTGCCGAAGCCGTTGGCGCGGTTGGCGAGGGCAAGGATACGCTCGCCGGGGATGGAAGCGGCGCTCCTTCCTCCAGAAGACGAGCATCTGCGCCCCACCGCAGCCCAACCCCGACGAGCAGCCCGACCAACAGCACGCCCAGCGGCCAGACGCGGCGGCACCACGGGCAGCGGCGCGGGATAGGGGAAGCGTCCGAAGAAGGCATAGGCAAAGCAAGGCGTCAGGCGGGGGATTTGCCGTTTTCGGCGGCATACATGGCTTTGAAGGCGGTCAGGCCGACTTCCAGAATGTCGGCAGTGGGCTCGCGGGTGGTCAGGCGCTGCAACCACAGGTTGGGTTGCACGATGACCCGCACCACGCGGTTGCCCATGTGATCCGCCGTCCAGCGCAGGTATTCGTAAGCAATGCCCGCCAGCACGGGCAGCAACAATACCCGGCTGCCCAATCGCCACAGGAGGGTTTGTTCGCCCAGCAGGCTGTAAACCAGCACCGAAACCACCACCAGGATGAGCAAAAAGGCCGTGCCACAGCGGGGATGCTCCAGCGGGTAACGGGCGGCGCTGGCGGGGGTGAGCGGTGCGCCGGCCTCGAAGGTGTTGATGGTTTTATGCTCTGCGCCATGATACTGATACAGGCGGCGAACGTCCTCCGCCAGGCCGATTGCCCACACGTAGCCCACCAACAGCGCCAGCCGCACCAATCCCTCCAGCAAATTGCCCCAAAACGGCGTGATGTGCAGCCCCTGCTGCGCCCA
>JALSPT010000140.1 GCA_026985785.1 Anaerolineales bacterium | reverse complement strand
CCGGTTGTATACCGGTGTGATAACGGAGATCTCCGGTGTGCCCTTGCTCCGCATCAACTACACTACCCCTTGCCGTCGCTCCCAGGCCTCTAACGCCTCCTCCAGGGCATCCAGCAAGGCATCGAGAGCATCATGCCGCTGGTGATGGAGCCCCAACCCCTCCACAAAGGCCTGCCAGGCGGCCAGGTGGCTTGCTGCTGGCTGCGTTTGCACGGCCAACGTCCAGGTATAAAGCAGGGGATAGAGCGCATTGGCCGGGACGTCGCTGTTCAAATAAGCAGCGACTGCCTTTTGGTAATACGGCAGGCGTGGCGGTGCCAGTTCTGCGTGGGGCGATTCGGCGCGAGCCGCGGCCTGCAGCGCTTCTTCCCACGGCTGAAGGGCTGCCTGCAGACGCTCGGGGTGGGCTGCCGGCGCGCCTATCGTCCGAAAGAGCATCTCGGCCAGGGCAGGTTGCCCCCACGTTTGCGCCGCCAGCGGAAAATCGAGCAACAGCCGCCGTCGCGAAAGGGTGTAGCCCAACAGCGTAGCCGGGGTGTTGGCCGCCCAATAAATCACGTCCAGGTAAGCACCGAGGGCATCGGGGGTCAGGTCGTCCTCCAAGGCAAACCACGCCTCACGCGCTTGCTGCAACAGGCGGCGGGCGCGCGTGGCAGCAAACTCCGGCGTGCGAAACCGGCTGCGCACAGCAGCCTGGACGAAATCGAGAAAGTGCTGCGGGTCGTAAAGCGGCACGGCGCGAAACAGCATCGGAGCCATGAAGGGATCGGCGCGCAGCGGGCGCGGCGGCTCGTAGCGACTGCGGTCGTGGCGGCGGATGTCGAAATGGGCATCGCCGGGCAGTGGGGCGATCTCCCGTTCCGGCTGGGGCGCACCGTTGTAGATCAACACGATGTCCACATCCGCCGCGCCGCCGAGGAACGGATATCCCCGCTCCAGCGAACCACAGAGATAGGCCGCCAACAGGCGCAGATCGCTGCGGCGTTGGTCGATGAGTTTTTGCGCATAACGGTGCAATTTTTCGGCAGTCAAGCGCATGGCAATCCCCTTCAGAGCGGCAAAGCGCTTTGGTACGGCGGCAGATGCAGCGCGCGGCGGATGCGGTGTTCGATCTCTTCCAGGTGCTCCGGGTAGCGCACGAAATCCATGTGGCTGGTGTCGATGGTCAGCACCGGCTCGCCGCGGTGGTGGTTGGCAAAATGGTCTTCGTAAGCCGCGTGCAGTTGGGCGATGTAGGCCGGGTCCATGTTGCGTTCGTAGGGTCGGTCGCGCAGGGCAATGCGCTGCATCAGCACCTCGGGCTCGGCGCGCAGGTACACCACCAGCGCGGGGCGGGGAATTTTCTCGGCCAGCGCCTCGTGGACGCGGTAGTACATTTCCAGTTCGTCGCCTTCCAGGTTGATGCGGGCGAAAAGGGCATCCTTCTCGAAGGTGTAATCGGCAATCAGGCTTTTGCCGGCGGCTAAAAAGCCGGGCACGGCGCGGTTTTGCTGGTGGTAGCGGCTGAGCAGGAAGAAAATCTGGGTCTGGAAGGCGTAGCGGGCGCGGTCTTCATAGAATTTGGCGAGGAAGGGATTTTCCTCGAAGATTTCCAGCAGCAGTTCGTCGGCTTTGAGGCGCGGCTGAAGCAGGCGGGCTAAGGTGGTCTTGCCCACACCGATCACGCCTTCGATGGCGATGTAGAAGGGAGACAATGAGGTCATAGGCTATTTCAACACCGTTTTGAGTTTGCGCAGCCAGTTGTGGGCGAAAATGGCAGCGATGTCGTCGTTGGTGTAACCGCGGGCGGCCAGCAGCGGGGCCAGTTTTTGCAGGTCGGCCACAGTGTCGATGCCCGCGGGCACGCTTTCCACACCGAAGCCGCCGTCGAAGTCGGAGCCGATGGCCACATGGCGGCTGCTGCCGGTGCGCTGGCAGATGTAGTCGATGTGCTCGACTACCTTCTCCAGCGGCAGGCGCGGGTCGCCGGGCTTCCAGGTGGCGTCGAGGAAACGGTTGAAGGGCACGATGCCGATGACGCCGTCGCGAGCGGCTAAGGCATCGATGACGTCGTCGGGCAGGAAGCGGTTGCTGTCAGTTTCGGGCAGCAGGGCGGCGGGGTTGGCGTGGCTGGCAATGACCGTGCCCGTGTAGGCTTCCACCGCCTGGCGGGCGGCTTGTGGGTCCATGTGGCTGAGGTCGAGCACAAAACCAAGGTCATCCATCGCGGCCAGCAGGGTGCGGCCTTCATCGGTGAGCGGGCCAGGCTCGCCGGTGCCGCCGCAGAAACGATTGCCCACCCAGGCCGGCCCGATGAGCCGCACGCCGCCTTCCCACCACTGGGGCAGTTCGTCGGGCGTGCGCACGCCCTCGGCCCCTTCCATCAACACCACGATGCCGATGGGTTTGGGCGCGTCGGCGGGTTTTTGTTTCCACTCGGCGATATGGGCGTTCAGGTCGGCGCGGGTGCGCAGCAGGCGGAATTGGTCGGGGTGTTCCTCGGTCAGGCGGTGGTAGAGGCCGAGTTCCCGGCGGTAGAGACGGTGGGCTTCCTCCGCGTCGGCGTAGGCCGGCACGTGCCGTTCCGGGCCGCGCTTGCGCGCCGGGCCGACGAACAGCGTGCCGAACACGATGCCCACCTGCCCCCGCAGCCAGTCGGGGTAGCCCAGCAGCGCCTGGCCGTTGTAGCGCGGCGTCTCGCTGCCGGTTTCCTGTTCGTGGCGGCGGATTTCGTGGGCGCTGTGGGTGTAGTCGCGGCCATAGGCCAGCATGTTCCAGGCGATGTCTTCGTGCGCGTCGATGATCATGGGGGCTCCGAGGGGAAATGG
>JALSPT010000139.1 GCA_026985785.1 Anaerolineales bacterium | reverse complement strand
GCCACGACATCCATCACGCCCGAATCCACCGGGGCGAAATAATCGGCCAGGCACAGCCCCTCGCGGCTTTGCTGGCGGGGGAAGGTGAAGGTTTCCAGCACCCGCGGCTGCCCCTCGGCCACCGAGGCCGGGTCATAGACCAGCAGCCGGTCGCCCTCGGCCTGGCAGGGCCAGTAGCCATAGACGGCCTGCGGGTGGAACCAGCCCTCTTGCCACGCCTGGCGCTGCATCCGCGCTAAGCGTTCCTCGAACTCGGCCTGAAGTTTTTCCCACGCCTCGCCGTGGGCGTTTTTCGCGCCCCACGAGAGGCGAAAGAGTTCGCGCTTTGCCAGCAGAGGGAACACGGCCTCCAGCGGGATGGATTGCACCACCTTCGGCCCCCAGAAGGGCGGGTGAGGAATATCGGGGGCGGGCGGCACTCGCCGCGGGCGCGGCACACGCCGGGGGGCTGACGGGCTGCTGGCCGGTTCCAGTTCGCGCTGGGCTTCCGCGACCACCTGCCGGATGATGAGGTCGCGGCGGTTGGCGTCCTGCAGGGCGTCCATGACGGCCAGCCCCTCGAAGGCATCTTTGCAATAGAACACGCCGGCGTCGTAGAAATGGCCGTCCTCGGTGAGCAGGATGCGGCGGCCAAAGCGGCGGTTGATGGCCGCCCCGCCGATGAGCACGGGGTAGCGCAGCCCCCGGCGGTGCAGTTCGTTGACCAGGGCGGGCATCTGCTTGCTGGTGCTCACCAGCAGCGCGCTCAGGCCGATGGCGTCGGCGTTGTGCTTCTGCGCCGCCTGCACGATGGTTTCCACCGGCACTTGCTTGCCCAGGTCGATGACCGTGTAGCCGTTGTTGCTGAGGATGGTTTTGACCAGGTTCTTGCCGATGTCGTGGACGTCGCCGTACACAGTGGCGAGCACGATGGTGCCCTTGGTAACGCCCTCCTGCCGCAGCAGGTAGCGTTCCAAGTGGTTGACGGCCTTTTTCATCACCTCGGCAGATTGGAGCACGAAAGGCAGGATGAGTTCGCCCGTGCCGAATTTGTCGCCGACCTCTTTCATCGCGGGCAGCAGCACCTCGTTGAGGATGCGGATGGCCGCTTCATGGGTCGCGGGGGTGGGGAAAGCGCCCTCACCCCCGGCCCCTCTCCCTCCGGGAGAGGGGGGCGGCGGCTCCCCTTCCCTCGCCCTTTGGGAGAGGGAAGGGGTTGGGGGTTGGGTGAGGGCGGGTTGGGCATTACTCGCGTTGGTATCGCCCTCATCCCTAGCTCCTTCCCCAGAGGGAGAGGGGGGCAAACGGCGCTCCAAAGCCTCCCAGATGACTTTCAAAACATCCTCGGTTTGCTGCAAAACTTCATGGTTCCAAAAACGCAACACTTCGATGCCCTGCTGTTCCAAATAGGCCGTGCGTTCCCGGTCATAGGCTTCTTGAGCCGGTTCGGCGTGATGTCCGCCATCGACCTCGATGGCCAGTTTGGCTTCGTGGCAATAAAAATCCAGCACATAACGTCCAATGGGATGCTGACGGCGGAATTTGGCACCGCGAACACCACGGTTGCGCAAAAGTTGCCAAAGCAATTGCTCAGCATCGGTCATTTTCTGGCGTAAGGCGCGGGCTTTAGCAATAAGGGCTTTTGAGGGATGGGTGGGTTCTTGGTGAGTACCTTTTGACGTGTGGCCCTCACCCCCAGCCCCTCTCCTAGAGGGAGAGAGGGGCGGCGGCTCCCCTTCCCTCGCCCTTTGGGAGAGGGAAGGGGCTGGGGGTTGGGTGAGAGCGGCAATCAGCGCGTCGATGTCGGCTTCGATGCCTTCCTTGTAGCGATGCACGATGCGCTGGTAAAGCCGCTCTTCCAGCGAAAGCCCGGCCAGCGGGTCGCGGCGCGTGGTGGGCTGTACCGCGCGGCCTTCGTAAAACTCGATCACCCGCTGAAGCGCATCAGGGCGGCGGTTGAATATCAAGTCTTCCGCCAGTTGGCGCTCTTCCTCAGGAATGTCGGCGTAGGGGGTAATTTGCGCCGGGTTGACAATCGCCATATCCAGCCCGGCCTGCACGGCGTGGTAGAGGAACACGCTGTTGATCACGGGGCGGGCGGCTTTGGTCAGCCCGAAGGAAACGTTGCTCACGCCCAATGAGGTGAACACGCCCGGCAGTTCGGCCTTGATGCGGCGGATGGCTTCCAACGTCTCCACAGCGGCGTTGGCCAGGTCGTCGTCGCCGGTGGCCAAGGTGAAAGTCAGCGCGTCGAACACCAGGTCTTCGGGCTTCAGGCCGTGCTCATCCACCGCCAGATGATGCAGCCGCCGGGCGACTTCTACCTTTCGGTCGGCGGTCTTCGCCATGCCGTGCTCGTCGATGGTGAGCAGCATGACCGCGGCGTTGTGCAGTTTTGCCAGGCGCAGCACGCGGGCGGCTTTTTCCGGGCCGCTTTCCAGGTGGGTGGAATTGAGCATACACCGCCCGGGAGCGGCTTTGAGCGCGGCTTCCATCACCTCCGGCTCGGTGGTGTCGATGACCAGGGGCACCTCGATGCCCGCGGCGGTGAGTTTGTGCACCACCGTGCGCATCAGGTCGGCCTCGTCGGGGCGCTCGGTGACGGCCACGGAGATGTCCAGCGCGTGCGCGCCGGCTTCCACCTGCTGCCGCGCCAGGGCGACGATGCCATCCCAATCTTCGGCCAGCAACAGGCGCTTGAATTTGCGGCTGCCCTGGGCATTGCAGCGCTCGCCGATGAGCAGCGGCGGCGGTTCCTGGCGCATGGAATACGCCCGCACCGCCGAAGCCAGGCGAGGGATGTCCAAAATCGGGCGCGGCGGGCGGCG
>JALSPT010000138.1 GCA_026985785.1 Anaerolineales bacterium | reverse complement strand
GAATTGCGGGGCGCTTTTTCGCAATTCTTATTCCTGATTTTGCAATGCTTCCAACATGGCTTTATACCGCGGCGGCTCTTCTTCGAAGATGTAGGTCACCGGCGTGACGATGATGCCACTGCCGCCGATGGCGCGCAGGTCGGCGATGGCGGCAGGCAGGCGGTCGCGATGCACCACGATGGTGACCGAGAACCACGACTGCCCCTCGCGGGTATAGATGGGGCTGATGGTCGGCCCTTGCAGGCCGCCGATGGTGGGGCGGCCAAAGATGCGCCGGGCGACGCTGGCAGCGTTTTCGCCCCGCACATTGGCAATCACCAGCAGATTTTCCTGGGCGCGCAGGTGGGCTTCGAGGTATTCCAGCAGGCGCTTGGCCACTGCCAGCACTTCGGGGCGTTGTTGAAGGGCGTTCCGGTTGGCAATGAGCACGGCCTGGGAGGGCAGAATGGCGCCATCGGGCAGGGGGCGCAGGCGGTTGTCGCGCAGCGTTTGCCCGCTGGAAACCAGGTCGCTGATCATGTCGGCGTAGCCGATGGCCGGGGCGGTTTCCAAGGTGCCTTCGGCCCAAATCAGGCGGTGGGGGATGCCGTGGCGTTTCAGGAAGGCCGCCGTGAGGTGGGGGAACTTGGTCGCCACGCGCAGGGGACGCCCCAGCTGCCCGGCGTAATCCCGCAGGTCGTCCACGTCGTGCACCGGCCAGCCTTCCGGTACGGCTAAGGTGAGGGTGCTGTGGCCGAAGCCTAAGGCCTCGTGCAGCACCAACACCTGACCGTTTTCGCCGCGCTTTTCGGCGACCAGATCCATCCCGGTGATGCCGAAATCCACGCTGCCGTCGCGCACGCTGACCACGATGTCGCCGGCGCGCTGGAAGAGCACGGTCAGTTCGGGCAAGGCAGGAATGCGGGCGCTGTACTGGCGAGGGTTGGGCTTGTCGACGCGCAGGCCGGCCTCGGCTAAGAAATCCAGCGCCGCCTGGCCTAAGCGGCCTTTGGAGGGCAGGGAAAGGCGGATGTCGGTGTGGGTCATGGAGGCTCCAGGGGTGAAACGAAGTGTCGGGAAGAAAGGTCGGGCGTGAGGGCGGGCGAGGGAAACGAAAAACCCCCGGTTGGAGGCCGGGGGTGGTTGGTATGCCAGGCTGGCACAACAGGCCGATGCCCATGCACGCACTAACCACCACCCGGTGCGGGGGTAGTCATCGTCATACCGTGATGATGCATGGTGGTGGGGGCGTAAGTCATGAGCAGCATGGCGGCATTATACGCTATGGTTGGCTTCCACGCAAGGGAAAAAGGATAAAAATTGGGTAAAGAGAGGATAAAAAAATTTGGAAAGGTGCCAGTCCATTGTAGTTAGCGGTGGTAAGCCGCCGCCACTTCAGGGGGCAAGTGTTCCAGGCCTATGACCTCTCCATCGCAGAAGAGCAAGGCGCGCTCCAAGGCATTGCGCAGTTCCCGGATGTTGCCCGGCCACGAATACCGCTGGAGGGCTTCCATAGCCTGAGGAGTGACGTCGTGCACGACGCGCCCGCTGCGTTGTGCCAGGCGCTGCACCCAAAAACCCACCAGCGCGGGAATGTCTTCACGGCGTTCTCGCAAAGGAGGCAGGCGGAGCTGCAGCACGTTGAGGCGATAATACAAGTCCTCACGGAAGGCTCCCTTGGAGACCATCTCCTGAAGATCGCGATTGGAGGCAGCCAAAACTTGCACGTCCACGGGGATCCATTTCGTACCGCCCATGCGTCGAATCACCCGCTCTTCCAAAGCGCGCAAGAGTTTGGCTTGCATGTTTGCTGGCAAGGAGGCGATCTCATCCAAAAATAGTACGCCCCCATCGGCCAACTCCATCAACCCTGGTTTGCGTTTGTTTGCCCCCGTGAAAGCGCCGGCCTCGTAGCCAAACAATTCGGCTTCCAACATACTTTCGGGCACGGCAGCGCAATTGATGGGGACAAAAGGTTTGGAAGCGCGGGGGCCACTCTGATGGATATACCGTGCCAACACCTCTTTGCCTGTGCCAGTCTCGCCCTGGATAAGCACCGACGCTCCTGCCTGGGCAGCCCGTTGTGCCAGATGGAGCACCTCTTGCATTGCTGCGCTTTTCCCGACCACAAATGCTGCCTTGGATTGCTGCTGTTGCCGCCACAGAGTCAGTTCCCGACGCATAGCAACAATCTCTTCCGATTTTTTTAACGATTGCATCAGACGCTCGAACTTGATAGGCTTCTGGAGAAAATCGTATGCTCCGCCCCGCATAGCCTCCACTGCCGTCTCAATGTCGCCGAAGCCGGTAATGACGATCACAGGGGGGCGATTAGGCCAGTCGGCAATCTCATCCAACAATGTGAGTGCATAAGTATTATCAGGCAGTTGGATATCTAAAAGCACAATATCCCCTTGCCCGCGGCTCAACGCCTCTATGGCTTGAGCGTAGGTTGGTGCCTCGGTAATTTCATACCCCTGTTTGCGCAAAAATGCAGCGATGTATTGTCGCGCTTGCGGCTCGTCTTCAACGATCAGGATGTTGTATGCCATTGCTCGGCCTCGTTTCTTCGATTGGCTGTGCAGCACGCAGGCGCACTCGGAAAACTGTGCCGGCGCGAGGGTAGCTCATTGCCTCAATACTGCCTTTGTGGGCTGTGATCAGTTGCTTGGCAATGGCCAGTCCCAGGCCGGTACCCTCTTCACGGCGGGTAAAAAAGGGGTCAAATAGGTGACGTCGGGTTTCTTCGTCGAAGCCTGGCCCATTATCAACGACATTGACTTCTACCCAAGTTACATTATTTTCCATGACCGATCGCGCGCTAACGACCAAGAAACGCTCTTCTCGCATTTCTTTCAGTGCATGAATGGCATTATCGATCAGGTTCGCAAAAACTTGTTCCAGAGAAAGGCGATCACCGTGAACGAGAGGCAGGTTGTCTGCAAGGTGCAGCCGAGCGTCAATGTGATATCGTGAAAACCGGCGTTGCCAGCGCCGGAAAATCCCTTTAAGCACCATGCCGATATCCAGCGCTTGCCATTTGAGGGGCCGTGCGCGCCCAAAATCTAAAAGATTGGTGACCAGGTGGCCAAGTCTCTCCACTTCCGCTTGTAAATTGCGGAGTGTTTCGGTGGCTTCAGTGTTTTCGTTCAAGGAAAAGGCCAGCCACTCCAGCCCGGTACTGAGACTATTGAGCGGATCGCGCACTTCATGGGCAAAACTGGCCAGTACGTCGCCCAGCATCGCGCGCCGCATCAGGGCTTCTGTTTGTTGACGATAGTGGGCTTCTTTGCTCAGGTCGCTTATCAAAAGCAGCACGCCTTCGGTTTCTTTTGGAGCGCCTGTGTAAGGAGCAATCCGTACCTCTGCAGGTATCTCAGTCCCGTCTCTACGAAGCAAGCGCGTTTCCAGCACCTGGGCCGCTTCGTCGGATTGAAGCAGCGCTTTCTGAACTGCGGCTTCCAGGGTTGGCGTGCCGACGATCAGCTCGGCGAAGGGCGTTCCTACCACCTCTGCCGCATTGTACCCCAGCATTTCCTCTGCAGACGGGTTGAGTGATGTCAGATGTAAATCCTGATCGAAGAGCAAAACGGCTTCTTTGGCGTGCCTCATCAACGCAGCCGGAACTGATGAAACATCCACTGGATGGTTGGCTTGCCGTTGCCGACAGTAAAAGTAAGCAATCATTCGCCAAAGGTAAACCCCTGTCATGGCAATCTTGGGCAGGGTAGAGGGCAAGGGCTTTTGGGCAAAACCAAAGGCCACCAACCCTCCTCTCTCGTTTGCCGTCCCCAAAGGGGCTACGGCAACGTAGGGCGTATCTCCGCGGCGGACGAGCATTCCAAAAACGCTATCGTCACTGGTAGCAGGTGTATACAGGTGTGGCGTTGAGAAAGCATTTCCATAAGTCAAAGGCAATATCAAAGGCAAATCAGCAGCGTCGCCAACCCCCACTTTCAACCGATAAGCAGGCGTGTCGGCCAGGTAAACGCTCCCCCACGCGCCTTGCAAAAAATACAAACTACCCTTGATGGCCTGTTGAAGTGCGGCATCCAAAGACGGTGCGTCCCATGCTCCAAGCAAGGCCTCTACTGCTTGGAGGAGCAACGTGTCGTTTTCCTCGCCCAAGGGGAAGAGTACCTCTTCTGCCAAAGGGGAGAAAAGCACCACCCAGAGCCTCTGCTCGGTAGATATCTTTTGGCCACGACACCAGACATCGGCACTTTGGCCAGCGCGGGTTTGTAAAAAAGTATGGACTTTTTCCCCTGCAAGCAACGCCATCGTGCTCCAGGGCATCTCGGGGAAGAGTTGCTCCCACGATAGATCGGTCAGCAACGCGAGGGGATACCCGCTATGCAGGGCGGCCTGTTCATTAGCGGCAACCACGTGCGCCTGACCATTTTCCTCCACCAGCAAAGCGGGATGAGCCATAAACTCCAACAAGGATGCCCACATTTGACGAGGAGTCAGGTTGGCAGCCTTTTTTGGGGGTGTCGCTGAGGATGAGGAAAAGAGGTGTGAGAACAGACGCATAAGTTAAACCCCCGCTGCATGTCGTCGCTGATGGGCGGGCGGGATGTGTTCCATGCTGCGGTATTTAGCCACCGTACGCCGTGCTACAGAAAACCCCAACGACTTCAAACGGCGTGCTAAGACTTCGTCGCTTTGCGGCTGTTTTTCCTCAGCCACCAACCGCCGCAAAGCCGCCCTCACCGGCAAACTGGTATCGAAGAACTGCGCCAGTGGGACAACTCTGCCGCTGGGAAATTGCACCCTTTTGCCAGCCACGGCGCGTGAGACTGTGGATTCGCTCACTTCCAGCAAACGTGCCGCTTCTGCGCGGGTCATGGGTTTCAGTTGCTCATCCCCCTGCACAATAAACGGGCGTTGGATCCTCGCCAGCAAACGCATCAGCCGCAACATGGTGTTTTCACGTTGCCGAAGGCTTTTGACCACTACAGCGGCGCGCTCTACCTGTTTGCGCAGGGCCTCTCCGTGACCGTTGGCCTGCCGGGCTGCTTGGCGAAACAATGGATCGACTCGCAAGCGCCCGGCAAACGGCGTCAGCACCTCCACCACCAGAGGCGCGTTGGGGTCGTCGTTATGATACGAGATTACCACATCAGGTACGGCAGGGGATGCTGCGGGCGCCGCAAGCCCCAAGCGCCGCTCACCCCACGCAGCCCGCGCTGGGTAGGGGTTGAGGTTTTCTACCATATAGGCTATCGCTTCGCTTACCGTGGCTACTGAAAGTCCCAGCCGCTTCCCCAAAGTGGCAGCCCCTTCCTCGCCCAGCAGGCGCAGCGCGTGGGGCAAAGTGAGAATCTCGAAAATAGCACCCGGCACCTTCTCCCCCTCTGCGGCCAGAGCGCGTGCTTGGGCCAGCATGGCCGCCTGGGGGGAAGGAGCACCCACGCCCAGAGGATCGGCCTGTTGAATCATCGCCAGCACGTCTTCCACAACCTGCGGCGAAACGCGCAACGCGTAAGCCGCTTCCAGGGGCGTTATTGTGAGCAGACCGTCCTCGTCCAAATTGGAGAGCAAAAACGCTGCGACACGCCGTTGAGCGGGGTCGTGCAAGTCGGGTGAAATTTGTCGCCCCACATATGTTGCCAAATCAACCGTCTGAACCAGTGCAATCTCTTCGGGGTCAGGAGCGTCTTCTCCGCGCCAGGGCAAAGGGAAGCGGTGGTCTTCGGCGGGTGAAAGGAATACGATCGGCTCATCGGCACTGGCCGTCGTGGGACGGCTACAACGCGGGCAGGTGCCAGCGACGAGGGGCGCATGGCAGCGAGGGCACCGCGCCGGCGCATCATCCAAAATTTCTAAGGCGGGATTTTGGGTTACCTCCTCCTGCAACGCTTCTACAAGTTCAGCCAGCGGCTGAGCCAAAAATTGCATGGTTTGCGCCAACACCGCATTGGGTAGATGGCGCTGGGCATGGGCATAGGTGGGAGCGAATTGCAAAGAAGGCATCATGGCACCTGGAACTACAGCAAGTATAGCATACTGTAGCAAGATTTGTGCCAAAATTTGCGAAGCCAAGGCTGTCTCAAAATTACGTAGGACTTACGCAGTTCCTCCGGTTCATGTCAACAAGGGGGAGCATCGTCGAAGCCTGCCGAAGCGGTCTCCTGCACCGGGTGGAGATGGCTTGGCTGCCTACGGCGGCTCGCCATGACACGAAAACATTTTTACAACCAACTGCGTAACCCCTCATACAATTGGCACTCGAATGCGCGTGATACAATAAGTTCCAGCGACGAATTACCGCAAATCAAGACCGGAGGTCCCATGCAACAGTCCGTCCGCTGGATTCCCATTTACACCACGCGCCGCACGATCGCGGCTTTCCTTGGTTATCCCTATCTCTTCGACACCCGAGGACGGTGGATCGGCATCGTTACCCCCGAGGGCAATGTGCACGCCATTGATGGCCGTTACGTGGGTTATCTTGACCCTGACCCCAAGTTTGCCAGGATATTGCGGCACGAAGCAACGGCGCCATTGCATCCCTCTATCCAGCCCCTTGCACCGCCTTCTTTTGCCCCCAGCCCAACCTGGACAGTGCCCTTGCCTCCACCTCCCCCTAAACTTCCCCCCGGCACGATAGACGTCTTAGCCAGCAAACCCAACCTTCTGCCGCCTTTTCAGCAGGAGGAAACCCGATGAAAGCCAAACCCGTCAGCGCCTCTCGCGTGACCCTTTCTCAACTGATGCAACCCCAACAGGCCAACAGCGCCGGTACTGTGCATGGCGGCTGGATCATGAAACTGGTGGACGAAGCAGGCGCTCTCGCATGCATGCGCTTTGCCAACAAGCGAGTCGTTACGGTCGCGGTCGATCAAATGATGTTTCGCCGCCCGATTTACGTCGGCAATTTGGTGACCCTTACTGCCGAAGTTTCCTACGTCGGACGCACCTCTATGGAAGCCGAGGTGCAGGTGGTTGCAGAGAACCCCATCACTGGCGAGCAAACCCACACCAACACGGCGTATCTGGTTTACGTCGCACTGGACGAAGACGGGCGGCCTGCCGAAGTGCCACGCCTCATTCCCGAAACCGAAGCCCATCGTCGCCGCATGGAGCAAGCCAAAGCACGGCAGGCCTTTCGTTTGCAGCAGCGCGACCGCGAAGCAGCAGCCTCTGCCTATGAATGATATTGCCTCCAATCCTGCCTCTCTCGATGGAGGCGGCGAGCCGGTCCGTCTGCCCGGCGGTATTCGCTCGCTGAAAGAACTGGCCGAACATATGGCCGGACGGGATCGGGAGCCGCGCCCGGAAGAAGATGCAGGCTTTGCCGAGCCGCTTCCCTTCCCCTTTGCCGCCATCGTAGGCCAGCAGGAAATGAAATTGGGGCTTCTGCTGGCCGTGATCAACCCCGCAGTGGGAGGCGCATTACTGTTGGGGGCTCGGGGAACGGCCAAAACGACCGCCGTGCGGGCTTTGGTGGATTTGCTGCCGCGCACGCCTCGCAGCCTGTGTTTCTACGGCTGCCTGCCAGAGGACATCGAGCAAGGGGGCATCGACGCCGTGTGCCCCGATTGCGCCCGGAAATATGCCGAGGGCAAACCTCTGGCCGTGCTCGACCGGGTGCGGCTGGTAGAACTGCCCCTCCATGCCGACCTCGACGATGTTTTGGGACACCCCGACCCCCGCAATCCCCACCGCCTGCGGAAAGGCATTCTGGCGCAGGCCGACCGGCACGTGCTTTACATCGACGAAATCAACCTGTTGGACGAGGCGATCGTCAACACCATCCTCGATGCCGCCGCTCAGGGGCACTACACCGTGCGCCGCAGAGGCATGGCTGCAACTTATCGCGCTCGCTTTGTGCTAATTGGCTCCATGAACCCCGAGGAGGGCACGCTGCGCCCCCAAATTCTCGAACGCCTGGGACTGCGACTGTGGGTGCAAGGTCTGCAAGCCCCTGAGGAACGGCTGACGGCGTATCGGCGGGCGCAGGCTTATCATCAGAACCCGCGCCGCTTCGTGGAAGCCTATGCGGAGGAAACCGCCGCCCTGCGGGCCGAAATCCAAGGGGCGCGCGAACGGCTTCCCAAAGTGGAGATTTCCGACGAAGTAGCGGCAATTGGCTTGCAGTGGATTGCCCGCCTGGAAATCGTTTCCTTGCGGGCAGAGATCACCCTTTTCGAAGCGGCACGCGCTCTGGCTGCGGGCGATGGGCGAACAGAGGTAACGCCCAACGACTTGCGGCGGGTTGCCCCCATGGCGTTGCGGTTCCGGCGTTCGGCCTTCATGCAGGATTATGCTGCCCAACGGCAAGAAGAAGATCGCTTTTTAGCCACGCTGATTACGCCCAAACCCACCGAGTAACCATGCGCGTGATTTCTGGTATCGCCAAAGGCCGTAAACTGTTTTCGGTACCCGGTACGGGTACCCGACCGATCACAGACCGTGTCAAAGAGGCACTGTTCAACATTCTCGGCCCTCACATCGTGGGCGCGAGGATGTTGGATTTGTTCGCCGGCACGGGCAGTGTAGGCGTCGAAGCACTCAGCCGCGGCGCGGCCTATGTGCGTTTCACCGACAACAGCCGGGCAGCCGTCAAAACCATTCGCAAGAATTTACAGCACTGCCGTCTGGACGACCCCACACGCGCCAACGTGCGCCTCGTGGATGCGTTCGCCATGCTCCGCCTGCCCGCCGATCGGAAGTTCGATTATATTTACATCGCCCCGCCCCAATACCACGGCTTGTGGGAAAAAGCGCTGTTGGCCATAGATGACCACCCTGAGTGGCTGGCGGAGGATGGATGGGTCGTGGTGCAAATCCACCCTAACGAATATCGGGATGTAGCGTTGAAGCACCTGGAAGAATTCGACCGGCGGAAGTACGGCAGTACGGTTCTGGTGTTCTACGCTCTCCGCGAAGAAAACACACAAGCCGAGCCATGACAGCAGGCTCGGCTTGAATTTTGGTCAACGTGGTTCCTTAGCCAAGGACGACGACGTCCTGAGCCTGTGGCCCTTTGGGCGTGTCTACGACTTCAAACTCCACACGCTGCCCCTCTTCTAAAGAACGGTAGCCAGTACCCCGAATGCCGCTGTAATGCACGAATACATCGCGACCTTCGTCGGGTGTAATGAAGCCGTATCCCTTTGTGGCGTTAAACCACTTGACCGTGCCGGTTTGGCGCTCTGCCACTGCAGCACCTCCACTAAAAATTTTGCTCGGCGAGCGCTGGTGGGCCGGCCACGACCACGCCAAACTACCGCCTTGCATGTTTACTTTAGCATGAGCGCCATCTCGCGTCAAGCAGGATGGAACGATGAAAAAATTGCTCCTCGTTGCCGTGTCCAAAAGTGACAGCCTCCACTGGACGTTCGAAGGAAGGCGTGCTACAAAAAGAGAACTGGCTGGAAGAGCCTCCTTGTCCACAAGCGACCTCGATACTCTCAATCTCCGTTTCGCGAGGAAAAGTCATGGATTTTTCCATCCCGCACGACACCCAACTGATGCTCGACCTCATTCGGGAATTCATGGAAAAAGAGGTCTACCCCTTAGAGCAGCACTTCCTCAACGAGCCGCCCGAGGTTTTCCAGCCCCGCCTGGACGCCCTACGGGAGAAAGTCAAGCAGATGGGGCTGTGGGGGCCGGCCCAACCCAAAGAATACGGCGGCCTGGAACTCCCCCTCACCGATTTTGCCCTGGTCTCCGAAATTTTAGGCACCAGCCCCTTGGGGCATTATGTCTTCGGTACACAAGCCCCCGATGCCGGCAACATCGAAATCCTGCACAAATACGGCACGCCGGAGCAAAAGGAACGCTGGCTGCGCCCGCTGGTGGAGGGCAAAATCCGCAGTTGCTTTTCCATGACCGAGGTGGAAATGCCCGGCTCCAACCCGGTTTACATGGAGACCACCGCGGTCAAGGATGGCGACGATTACGTCATCAACGGCCAAAAGTGGTACACCACCGCCGCCGACGGCGCGGCGTTTGCCATCGTGATGGCCGTCACCAACCCGGACGCGCCGCCCTACCAGCGCGCCAGCATGATCATCGTGCCCGCCGACACGCCCGGCTTCGACATCGTGCGCAACATCAACATCATGGGGCACAAGGGCGGCGGCTACTTCAGCCACGCCGAAATCCTCTACCATTCCTGCCGGGTGCCCCAAAGCAACCTGCTGGGGCCGGAAGGGGCGGGCTTCCGCATCGCGCAGGAGCGCTTGGGACCGGGGCGCATCCACCACACCATGCGCTGGCTGGGCGTGGCGAAGCGCGCCCTGGACGAAATGGTATCCTATGCCGTCCGCCGCCCAATGGCGCCCGGCCAGGCCCTGGCTGACAAGGAGATCGTGCAGGCGTGGATTGCCGAAAGCGCCGCCGAAATCGCCGCCGCCCGCGCCCTCACCCTGCAGACCGCTTGGCGCATCGAGCACCTTGGCTGGAAGGAAACCCGCCAGGGAATCTCCATGATCAAGTTCCTGGTGGCCAACACCATGCAACGCGTGGTCGATCGCGCCCTGCAGGTGCACGGCGGCCTGGGCATGACCGACGACACCATCCTGGCTTACTTCTACCGCCACGAGCGCGCCGCCCGCATCTACGACGGCGCGGACGAGGTGCACAAAGTCTCCCTCGCGAAGCGCATCCTCAAACCCTATCGCGAGCAAATCGAAGCCACCCGGAAGGTGCTGCGATGAACGACGCCGCCCGCCCGCCCCGCCCTGGCGAGGAACTCGACCTGCCCCGCCTGGAAGCCTACCTCAAAGAAGCCATCCCCGGCCTGAGCGGCGCGCTGGAGGTGCTGCAATTCCCCTCCGGCCACTCCAACCTGACCTACCTGCTGCGTGTCGGCGAGACTGAACTGGTGCTGCGCCGCCCGCCGCGCGGCAAGAAGCCCAAGAGCGGCCACGACATGCACCGCGAATGGGTGCTGCTCAATGCGCTTTACGGTGCCTTCCCGGTGCCCAAACCGCTGGCCTACTGCGACGACCCGGCGGTGTTGGGCGCGCCCTTCTACGTGATGGAGCGGGTGCACGGCCTGATTTTGCGCCGTGAGCCGCCGCCCGACCTCGACCTGCCCCCTGAGCGCGTCCGCCTGCTGTGCGAGCGGCTGATCGACACCCACCGCCGCCTGCACGCCCTCGACTATCGCGCCCTCGGTTTGGGCGATTTCGGCCACCCGGAAGGCTACGTGCGGCGGCAGATTGCCGGCTGGGCGCGGCGCTACCGGGAAGCCCGCACGCCCAACGTCCCCGATTTCAAGGGTGTCATCGCCTGGCTGGAAGCCCACATGCCCCCCGAACGCGGCGCGGCGCTCATCCACAACGACTACCGGTTCGACAACGTGGTGTTTGAGATCCCACCCCTCTCCCGTCAGGCGCTTGCGCCTGACACCCCCTCCCCTCCCTTGCTAAGGGAGGGGAGGGG
>JALSPT010000137.1 GCA_026985785.1 Anaerolineales bacterium | reverse complement strand
GAAATGACTCTAAATTTTACGCCTCCATAGCCCGCGTGGTTGAAAGAGGAACTCGCTCAAAAAGGACTATAATGGGAGCGTCATCTACGAAAAGTGAGCATCGCGCCAGGAAATCCCCTCATGCCTCCGCTTGTCACCATCATCACCCCCTCCTTCAACCAGGCACGCTATCTGGAAACCGCCATCCGCTCGGTGGTCGGTCAGGGTTACCCCGCCATCGAGTATTTCGTGGTCGACGGCGGTTCGACCGATGGCAGCGTCGAGGTCATTCGTCGCTACGCGGACCGTTTGGCCTGGTGGATTTCCGAACCCGATCAGGGGCAGGCCAACGCCATCAACAAAGGGCTGCGGCGAGCGCATGGCGAGATCGTAGCATGGCTAAATTCCGACGACGCCTACGCGCCGGGCGCCATCGCGGCAGCGGTCGCGGCGCTGGAACGCCACCCCAAGGCCGGTTTGGTATTTGCCGACGGCCTTTCCTTCAACGCCGAAGGACGCCCTTTCCGGCCGCTACGCGGCGGCACATGGGGGCTGGACGACCTGATGACTTTTCACATCATCACCCAGCCCACGGTGTTCATGCGGCGCTCGTGGGTGATGCATGCCGGTCTGCTCGACGAAGACTTCCACTTCCTGCTGGACCACCGCCTGTGGCTGAAAATCGCCCTACGCGCGCCGCTCTTGTATGTGCCGCAGGTATGGGCGTTTGCCCGCTACCACGCCAAGGCCAAGAACAGCGCCCAGGCTGCCCGCTTTGGGGAAGAGGCACTGCGGCTGGCAGCGTGGATGGCCGCCGAGCCTGCTTTTGCCCCCGCTTACCGTCGCCTGAAACGGCGCGTGTGGGCGGCAGCCCATCGCTTTCGGGCGCGCTATTTGCTGGATGGCGGCGATGCCAGGGGCGCGCTCCGGGGCTACCTCCAGGCGCTGCGCTGGCATCCTCCTACCGCGCTCACCGAGGCGCACCGCATAGCCTTTGCTCTGCTGGCTTCTTTGGGGATGGGCGCGCCGCTGCGCCGCTGGTACTACCGCCGGGCGTGGGGAGCAGTGCCCCCCCAGGCACACACCTTGGGCATCGCGAACGTGGATGCCTTCTGGCGCACCGTCGAACTGCCTCCCCATGCTGAAAAAAACGCCCCCGGCAAAGCCTGAGGGCGGTCGCTTACTGGGCATCCGGCCTTCTCAAGCCGGCAACAGCCATCCCCGCGCTTCCAAATACGCCAATACCTTTTGCACGCTTTCTTCCACCGTTTCCTCCGCGGTGTTGCAAACCACCTCGGGGGCTTCCGGCGGCTCGTAGGGGTCGGAAATCCCGGTGAAATTTTTGATCTCGCCGGCCAAGGCTTTCTTGTACAAACCTTTCACATCACGCCGGATGACTTCCTCCAACGGCGCATCGACGAACACTTCCACGAAATTCTTGATGCGGCTGCGCACTTGCGCCCGCACATCACGATAGGGGGAAATCAACGCACAGATCACCGCCACCCCGTTGCGGCTAAGCACTTCGGCAACCCAGCCGACACGCAGGACGTTGGTGTCTCGGTCTTCCTTGGAAAAACCCAGACCCTTGCTCAAATTGGTACGGATAACGTCGCCGTCCAACACTTCCACCTTCATGCGGCGGCGGCGCAATTCCTCTGCCAACGCGTTGGCAATGGTCGATTTTCCAGCGCCAGACAGGCCGGTAAACCACACGGTGAAGCCTTCATGTTCCATCAGTTACCTCCAAAACGAAGAATCGGGCGCGCTCAGGCGACGCCACGCTGGGCTTTCCACTGCTGGATACCCTCGATGAGCACCTTGCTCACCTCTGGGCGGGTGAATTCCACCGGCAGCGGCTCGCCCCGGTCGAGCATGGCGCGCACCTGCGTGCCGGAGAGGAACACCCAATCCTCCTTGCCGTGGGGGCAGGTTTTGGCCGTGACCACGGCCTGGCATTTGCGGCAATAGAACGCGTGCTCGAAGAAGAGCGGCGTGATGCCAATATCTTCCGGGGGGAACTCGTCGAAAATGCGTTGGGCGTCGTAAGTGCCGTAATAGTTGCCCACGCCGGCGTGGTCGCGCCCGACGATGAAATGCGAGCAGCCGTAGTTCTTGCGGGCCAGGGCGTGCATGATGGCTTCGCGCGGCCCGGCGTAGCGCATGGCTGCAGGAAACACGCTCAACAGCACCCGGTCGGTAGGATAGTAGGCATCCAGCACAGCGCGATAACTGGCAATCCGCACCTCGGCGGGGATGTCGTCCTTTTTGGTTTCGCCTACCAGCGGGTGCAGAAGCAGCCCATCCACCACCTCGAGGGCGGTTTTCTGGATGTATTCGTGGGCACGGTGGATAGGGTTACGGGTCTGGAAGCCCACCACCCGCCGCCAGCCGCGCTCGGCGAAAATGCGCCGCGTTTCTGCGGGCGTGCGGCGCAGGTCGGGGAACTCTTGTTTGGCCGCGGCGGGAAGGTCGAACACCCAAATGTCACCCCCCAGCAAGTAATCGCCCTGGGCGTAGATGCGGGCTACGCCGGGATGGGCTTCGTCGGTGGTGCGGTACACTTCCTGCGCTTCGCGACGCTTGTCGTAAGGGTAGATTTCGTCCACCAGCATGATAGCCAGCGGGCGCTCACCTTCACACAGCGCCACCTCTTGGCCAGGTTTGAGGGCGCGGGCCTGCGCCTCGCTCACAGCCAGCGTCACCGGCACCGACCACACCAGCCCGCTGCTCAGCCGCATCTCGGCCACCACGCGCTCGTAATCCGCTTGCCGCATGAAGCCGGTCAGCGGGCTGTACGCGCCGACGGCAATCATCTCCAGATCGGCCAGGTTCATGCGGGAGAGGGAAATTTTGGGTATATTTTGCGCCTGCCG
>JALSPT010000136.1 GCA_026985785.1 Anaerolineales bacterium | reverse complement strand
AAAAATCGGGGCGCAGGCTGCCGAACAGGCTGCGATGGGGGTTGAAGTGCAGCACGCAGGTGTAAGGGTAAGCGCCGGCGGCCTCGACACGGGCGCGCACCGCGGTCATCGTGCGCCCGGAGCCCCACACATCGTCCACGATCAGCGTGCGGCGGCCACGCAGTTGCGCCTCGTCGGGGAACTGGATGAACTTCGGCCAGGCGACCAGTTTGGCGCGCGCCATCGTCACCTGGGCGGGGAAATCCACCGCCGCCATCAGGATGTGCGTCATCCCCAACGCCTCGGCCAACATGCCGCCGGGCACAATGCCGCCCCGGCTGATCATCACCATTGCTTCAAAAGCCACATCGAACTGCGGGATGAGGTGGTCGATGAGGGCATCGACGTCGTGCCAGGTGAGGATTTCTTTGCGCATGAAACAGACCTTGGGGAAAAAGGGTACAATGGCTATAGATTTTACCATCCTGATGGGAACTTTTGCCGCCTTGGCGGCGTCCAGAGGATGAACGACTTTTCCCATGAAAAAAGGAGGAGGACGATGAAAAAATATCTTGTGACAGCCAGCGGCATCGTGGTATTGGCGCTGGCGGTGGCTTTCCTCACCATCAGCAGCCATCCGCAAAAGGTGGGTGCTACGCCATTGGCCGAGAGCACGCCCCAGCCGTGCGAACGCACACTCTCGATTACCGGCCAGGCTTCGGTGATGGCCGAGCCCGACGTGGCCTACATCACGGTCGGTGTGCAGACGCAAGACGAGCAGGCCGCCGACGCACTGAGCGCCAACAACGCCCGCGTGGCAAAGATCTACCAGACCCTGGCCGCGTTCGGCATCGAGAAGAAGGACATCCGCACGACCAACCTCTCGCTCTATCAGCGGGAAGAGCGAGACAAGGACGGCAAGGTGACGGCGCGCTACTACATCGCGGAAAACACGGTGCGCATCACCGTGCGGTCGATGGACAAGGTGGGGCAGGTGCTGGACGCGGTGGTGAAAGACGGCGCCAACCGGCTGCAGGGCATCAGTTTCGACGTCAGCGACCGCGCCGCGCTGCTGGAGCAGGCCCGGATGCAGGCCGTGAAGCAGGGCAAAGCCCAGGCCGAGGCCATCGCCGAGGCCGCCGGAGCGCAACTTGGGCCGGTGCAGCGCATTTCGTTCCAGGCACTGATACAACCGGTGACGCGGGGGGTGGCGTTTGCGGCAGCGCCCAAGGCGATGGACGAAGTGCCGGTCAGCGGCGGACAGATGCAAATCACTGCCACCGTGCAGATGGTGTTTGCCTTGCAATCGCCGTAGGCGGGGATTGCGGTACAATCCTGGCGACGAAACCCTCAGCCGAAAGGATTGTGCGCCATGAAAACTGCCTTGCGTTGGCTGGCGGGGCTGTTCTTTGCAGGGGCGGCGTTGCTCACAGGGTGCAGCAGCCGCCCTTCGCTGCCCACGGCGGCGCTCGCGCCGCCTTCCCCCACCTTACCGCCTACCCTGACCGCCCCGCCCACGCCTGCCGCCACCCCCACCATTCCCTGCCAGGCTTCCCCGCCGGGCGTCCCCGCCGCTCGCGAGGCGCAGGACTATCTCACGCCTTACGACCATCTGCTCGGCGACCCGCAGCACGCCGCCGTCTTCCTGGTGGTGTACAGCGATTTTCAATGCACCGCTTGCGCCCGCTTAGCGCCGATTTTGCGGCAGGTGCAGCGGGCGCATTCGCAGGATGTGGTGCTGGCCTTTCGCCACTACCCCCTCATCAACATCCACGACAAAGCCGCCCTGGCCGCCCAGGCTGCCGAGGCTGCTGCCCGCCAAGGCAAGTTTTGGGAGATGCACGACCTGCTCTTTGCCGAGCAAAGCCGCTGGATGGGGATGAAAGGCAATGCCTTCCTGGCCTATCTGCAAGACGCCGCCCGGCGGCTGGGGTTGAATGTCACCCAATTCACCGCCGACCTGCAAAGCGAGGCCATCCACGGCCTGATCCAGCGCGCCTGGCAAAACGGCATCACCCACAACCTCCCCGCCGTGCCGATGCTCTATATCAACGCCCAACTCTACACCGGCCCGATGGATTTTGCCGACCTGGATGCGGTGGTGCGGCTGAACATCCTCACCCAGCACCAGTTCCACGCCTGCCCGCCGCGGCAGATTCCGCCCGACGCCACGGTGGAAGCCGACCTGCTGACCACCCGCGGCGTGGTGCGGGCGCGGTTGTTCCCTCAAGAAGCCCCGAAGGCGGTCAACAGTTTCGCCTTTCTGGCCGCCCACGGCTGGTACGACAACAATCCTTTCTTCGACGTCCGCCCCGAATTCGTCCGCACGGGCGACCCCAGCGGCACGGGCTACGGCAACGCGGGCTACACCTTTGGCCTGGAAACCGCTCCCGATCTACGCTGCGACCGCCCGGGGCGGCTGGTGCTTTACAGCGCAGGCGGCGACACCAACAGCAGTCAGTTCCTCATCACCCGCCAGCCGCTGCCCGCCTATGACGGCCGCGTTACCATTTTTGGTCAGGTCGTGGCAGGGTTGGATGTGGTGCAACGGCTGACCGCCGACGACCACCTGCTCAGCGTCCGCCTGCGTGTGAACGGCCAACCGTGGCCGTGATATAATCCCGCCATCTTTTTGGCAAGGATGGACGCATGAACTGGTTGCAATTCGCGGTGGATGTTTTCCTCCACCTCGACAAGCATCTGGCCACAATTCTGCAAACCTTTGGCGGCTGGACGTACGCGCTGTTGTTCTTTGTGATCTTTCTGGAAACCGGTTTCGTAGTGACCCCTTTCCTGCCGGGGGATTCATTGCTGTTCGCGGCAGGCACGTTTGCGGCGTTGGGCGAACTCAACCTGGGGCTTCTCTTTCTGGTAATGGCCGCTGGTGCGATTTTGGGTGATACGGCGAACTACTGGATTGGCCACGCGATCGGCCCGCGCGCCTTTTCCGGCGAGATCAAGTATTTGAAGAAAGAGCACCTGGATCGGACACACGAGTTTTATGAAAAACACGGTGGCTTCGCAGTCGTATTGGGACGGTTCGTACCCATCGTGCGGACGTTCGTGCCCTTCGTGGCCGGTATCGGCGCGATGACGTACCACCGTTTTGTGACTTACAATATCGTCGGCGGCATCGTGTGGACGGCGCTTTTCCTTTCCCTGGGCTACTTTTTCGGCAACATTCCGGTAGTCAAAGAAAACTTCAGCCTGGTTATCATCGGCATCATCGCGGTCTCGGTGCTGCCGGGGGTGTGGGAATACGCCAAAAGCCGCTGGCAGAAAAGGGCTACGGCGTAGCCTGCGGGGGAAAAACTACCAGGGATGCTCCTTGCCTTCCCATGTCCAGAAACGCCCGCTGTGTTCCAGCGTGAGGCCATCCAACAGCGCAAGCATCCCGCGCACCGAGTCGTGGGGGAGCAAAGGCGCGGCGGGACCGCCCATGTCGGTACGCACCCAGCCGGGATGCACCACCACGGCAATGATGCCCTCGGGACGCAATTCGGCGGCCAGCGTGCGTGTGAACATGTTGAGCGCCGCTTTGCTGGCCGAGTAACTATAGTAGCTCCTGCCGTGTTTCAAAGTGAGCGAGGCCAGCATCGTGGAGACATTGAAAATCACCTTGCGCCGCCCCCGACGCAACAGCGGCAGCGTATGCTGCACGACCAGCATCGGCCCGATGGCGTTGACCCGGCAGGCGGTCAGCATGTCCTCTCGCCGCAAATTGGCGATCGTTTCCCCCTCGGGCAACACGCCGGCGTTGTTGATCACCACATCCAAAGCATCGGTGTGGCGGGCAATTTCGGCTACGGCAGCCGCGATGCTTGCTTCGTCGCCGACGTCCATCGCCAGAGGATGTACGGCGGGGTATCGGGCGGCCAGGCGTTGCAGCGCCTCGGCCCGCGCCGGATGACGGGCTGCCGCCCATACCGTTTCCCCCCGCCCAGCCAACTGACGCACCCATTCCAATCCCAATCCCCGGTTGCTCCCGGTGATCAACACTTCCATGGCTCACCTCCACGAGATGCAATTTGTCACCGGGCGATTATAGCAGCATTTAGCCAGGCCACATGCTGCCAAGTAGGTGTAAAATAGAGTCGTACATTGCTGCCTTTATTCGTCGCTTTTTCCGAGGAGGCCATCATGAGCGAAGCTCCATCTATCAAGGATATCTTCGCCAAAGTCGCCGAATTCACCGAAGCCCAAGAGGCCATCGAGGGCGGATACTATCCTTACTTCCTGCCTTTGGACGAAAACGAAGGCACCGAGGTGGACTACCAAGGGCATCGCCTCATCATGTGCGGCTCCAACAACTACTTGGGGCTGACCACCCATCCCAAGGTGCGCGAGGCGGCCATCGAGGCCATCCGCAAGTACGGCACTTCCAACACCGGTTCCCGTTTTCTCAACGGCACCTTGCGGTTGCACAAGGAACTGGAGGAAGAACTGGCCGATTTCGTCGGTAAAGAGGCCGCCCTGGTCTTCAGCACCGGCTACCAGACCAACTTAGGCACCATCCAGGCCATGGTCAATCGTGAGGATGTGGTGGTGTTGGACCGCGCCGACCATGCCAGCATCGTGGATGGTGCCTTGCTCTCCCAGGGGCGCATCCTCCGCTTCAAGCACAACGACATGAACGACCTGGAGCGGGTGCTTTCCAGAATTGAACCTTCCCGGGGGCGGATGGTGGTGGTAGACGGCATTTACAGCATGGATGGAGACATCGCGCCGTTGCCGGAGATGATCGCAATCTGTCGGCGCTACAACGCCAGGTTGATGGTGGACGATGCCCACAGCATGGGCGTGTTGGGCCCGCAGGGCAACGGCACGGCGGCGCATTTCGGCGTCACCGAGGGCGTGGATCTCATCATGAGCACCTTCAGCAAATCATTCGCTTCCTTAGGCGGCTTCATCGCCGGCGATGCCGATGTGGTGCAATACATCCAGCATTTTGGGCGTTCGATGATCTTCAGCGCCAGCATCCCGGCTGCCAACGCCGCGGCGGCGCGCGCCGCCCTGCGCATCATGAAAGAAGAGCCGGAGCGCCGCGAGCGCCTGTGGACGATTGCCCGCCGGGTGAAGCAAGAACTCACCGCGATGGGCTACGATACCGGCACCAGCGAGACGCCCATCATCCCCATCATCATCGGCGACCACATGAAGACGATTTTCGTGTGGAAGCGGCTGTTCGAGGAAGGCGTGTTCGTCAACCCAGTGCTCCCTCCCGCCGTGCCGCCTAACAAATCCCTGCTCCGCACTTCGTACATGGCTACCCACACCGATGAGCAGATCGATCGGGTCCTGGAGGCCTATTACAAAGTAGGGAAGGAAACCGGCGTCATTTGAGCCGGCCCCCGCATCATCTTGCCCCCGCACACGACGGGGGCTTTTTCGTCTCGGCACGCCCGAAAGGGTTCGGGGTATAATGAGACCATGCTCAAGCGGATGGCACTCTTTTTGCTCCTGGTTGCAGCGGCAACGATGGTCGGGCAGTTGTCAAGGGTGGAGGCGCGCGTGCAGCCGGTCCTTACCCCTTTCCCTACCCCCACGCCCGGAGCTGATGGTGTCATCCGCTACAAAGTGCAACCCGGCGATACCCTCTGGCGGATCGCGGCCATCGCCGGGATCTCGGTGGACGAGTTGCGGGCGCTCAACAACCTGCGCCCCGATCAGCCGTTGCAGCCCGGTCAGGTGCTCATCCTGGGCGTCGGCGTCTCCGAGCAACCCACCCCCACGCTGGCCCCCGGCGCGCCGCCTACCATCACCCCCACACCCACCCCTCCCCCCGGCGTGGGCACCCTATGCGTGTTGCTCTACAACGACGTCAACGGCGACGGTCTGTACGAAGAGGACATCGAACACCCCCTGCGCGGCGGCGCGGTCAGCGTGACCACACGCGTGGGCAAAACCTCCTTGACCAGAAAGACCACGAGCAAAGATTTCATATGCTTCGAAGACCTGGAAGAAGGCGAATACATTGTGACGATGGCCGTTCCTCAAGGCTACAATCCCACGACCGAACCCAACGTGACCCTCAAACTGCGCCCCGGCGACACCACCTACGTCACCTTCGGCGCCCAGCGCGCCGCGCCGCCAACGGAGCCTGCCCCTCAATCCCATAAATCGCCTCTCTTGGGCATCGTTGGGGCGCTTTTCTTCTTTGGTGGGATTGGGCTATGGCTTTTCACAGCCCGTCAGATGCGCCGCCGCTGAGCCTCTCTTTGGACTATGTGGAACTATCATCTTTTCATTTTGCGACACGATGGCCACGGGGGCTACGGCGATATCCCCGCGGCAGCCGTCTACACGCCACCGCGCCGCCCCCACAGAATGCGCCGTCGCGATGTCTTGCTGGTCTATCTTCATCAGGAAGGCAACGCGCCTTTGGGAAAGAAGGAGCAGCGGGCGCTGGTGGATAAGTTGGCCGAGCGCTATTTTTCCCAAGGGGGGTCGGTAACCGCGGCGTTGAAAGAACTCGCTTCGGCGCTCAACCTGTATTTCCTCAACCGCAACCGCAAATTCACCGGTCAGGGCAAACAGGCCATCGGCTGGCTTGCTCTGGCCGTGTGGCGCGAGCATACGCTCTACATGGCGCTTTCTGGCCCGATGCATGCTGTGGTGATGGGTGAGGAAACCCAACATTACCACGAGCCGAGCCTCAGCGGGCGCGGCTTGGGGCTGGGGCGCAGTACACGGGTTTATTTTGCCAGCGCCACCGTGCAGCCCGGTGACGTGCTTCTGCTGACGCCCTACCTCCCTGCCGGTTGGACAAACGAGATGCTGCACCTCAACGAGCGCCGCCTGATCGCTCCCTTGTTGCGGCGCTTGATGGCCTACCGCGGGGAGGCAGAAGCCATCATCGTGCAACCGCGTACCACCGGCGAGAACAAACGGGTGGTCTTGGGGCAAGAGAAAGCGCCAGCCAAAACGCCTTCGCCTGCTCCGCCTGCTGCGGCGGAACCGGCTGATTCGCCTGCTGCCCCTCCGCCACCACCGCCCACGAAGGCCAAACCCACGCCTCTCCCTGCTATGCCGCCGCCCCCAAAGGGCGCTTCGCTGCCGCCGAAGGACACCTCGCCCTCCCACCCCCCCCCGCAAGCGGAAGCCGCTTCGCCTTCGCCGCCTCCGCCCCCGCGGAAGCCCGTCGCCGCCAAAGCGAGGAAAGCCAAGGTGGGGACTTTCTTCCGTAGCCTGGGCGAGGGGGCGCGGCGGGGGCTGGCAGCCCTCTGGCTGGGCGGCGAAAAAGCCATCGGGGCGCTGGCCGCTGCTGCCAGGCGCGGGCTTTCCACCTCAGTGGAAGAAGTGTTTGCCCTCCCACGCTCCTTCATGGCGCTTACGGCGGTGGCCGTGCCGCTGGTTGTGGTGACCATTGCAGTGGTGGTCTTCATTCGCCGCGGCCGCCTGCAGCAGTTCCACGCTTACCTGGCCCGTGCCCAAACCGAAGCCCGCCAGGCCGAAGCCATCCAGGAGCCCATCACCCGCCGAAACGCTTTGGTCGAAGCCCTGCGCGATGTCCGGGCTGCCGAAGCCTATTACCGCAACGAGGCGTCGGCGGCACTTCACAGCCGCATTCAGAAGGAACTCGATCGCTTGGACGGCGTGCAGCGGTTGGATTTCGTACCGGTTTCCGATCGCCTGCCGCCCGACACCACCGTCCGCCGTTTGCTTTTCCAGGGGGCTGACCTCTACGCTCTGGAAAGCAGCGGCCAGCGCGTCTTTCATTTTCGCCTCGATGGGGAGCATTACCGGCGGGATGATGACTTTCAGTGTCAGACCACGGCTTTTGCTTCTATCGGGATGCGTCCGCTAGTGGATATTGCACTCCTTGCTCTCCAACCTTACCCCAATGCCTACAGCGTGGTCGGTATTGACGATGCGGGGCATGCGCTTCTCTGCGGCCTCGATCGGGAGGAAACCGCCTTTGCTCTCCCCCCTGCTACCCCATCCAACTGGAAGCAGCCCCGCGCCATCGATTATCAGGATGGCTCGCTTTACGTCTTGGATCCGCCCAACAAAACCGTAGAAATTGTGGATATGGACGGCGAAGGGGAATTTGGCGCTTCGCCTTATAATGCTTTCACCACCGGCGCGCCCCCTGGTATCGAAAATGCCATTGCGCTGACCGTCACGCGCGGAGGCTTTTACCTGCTCCACGAAGATGGTCAGGTCACCCGCTGTGACTCTCAGGCCGGGGGAGGGTTAGCCTGCGACGTGTTGCCATACAACGACACCCGCCCTGGCCGCGGTCAAGAAGCCGTGATTCCCAATACCCGCTTCACCCAAATCGCCGTGGCTCCCCCACCCGACCCCTCGCTTTACCTGCTCGACGTCCGGGGGCAGGCAGTGTATCACTTCTCTTACCAGTTGCGCTTCGTCTCCCAGTATCGCCCGCAGCGCCTGCTGGAAGGCGAGATCTCTGCTTTTGCCGTTGATCCGGATACCCAAACGCTCTTCGTGGCTGCGGGGCGGATGATCTATCAGGCCTCTCTGCGGTAGGCGTCGCTATGTGCACCTTTTTTTCGTGGGTCCTGGATCTGCTGGCCGCGTTGGCGGTGGTCTTCTTCGGCTGGTTTGGCTGGGTGTTTTTGTTCCAACCGACGCGCTATTTGCGGGCGTTTGCCGAAATTCGGCTGGACAATTTCCGCCGCTGGGGGTTGAGCGAGGATGATGTTGCCCGCCGCCCACCCGCCGTGCTGTATCACTGGTTCACCCGCCGCTCGTACCGCGAGTGGCTGGAAAGCCTGGCCGCCCACCCGCATGATCACCGGGGCCTGCTATGGCTGGTACGCCTGGGCGGGCTTGCCATGGGGTTGTTGTGCCTGCTGATGGCGGCTGCCTTGGTGACGGCCCTCACGGTACAGGTCGGCGCGTGCTTCTGAACCTGTGGAAAACCTGCCTGGATCTGTGGAAAACGCCCGCGCCCCTGTGGAAAAGCCTGGATAGATGGGGAAAACTGGCGGATAACATGGCGTCCTAAGGGGAAAACGCGTGAGCAACCAAAGGAAAATCCCCTGGCGGTGTAGTCCAGGGGTTTTCCAAAGTCTTGCACTTGATGGCTCCAGAGGCGAAGATCTCTCCTAACCCCCGCCCGAAAAGCGCATTTTGCGCTTTTCGGGCCCCCCCTTCCCTCTCTTATCTAAGAGAGGGAAGGGGGAAAGCCGCTGTCAGGCGGGTGGGGGATGGGTGAGATCGACCTCGGCGCGGCAAAATACGGTAAATTGGGCCATTATTGAAAAGCCCTGGATGTAGTCGTCAGGGGGTCGATGTTCACGGGGGAAACGAGTCGTCAAGACGTCTCTTCGCCGCGGATGAAGGCTTCGGTCATTTCGCGGGCAACGTCGTCGCGGAACTGCTTGGGGGGTGTTTTCATGAAGTAAGCCGAGGGGCCAATGATGGGGCCTGCCATGCCGCGGTCGAGCGCCAGTTTGGCGCAGCGAACAGCATCGATCATCACGCCTGCCGAATTTGGCGAATCCCACACCTCCAGTTTGACCTCCACGTTGAGCGGCACTTCGCCGAAAGTGGTGCCTTCCA
This sequence comes from Anaerolineales bacterium, assembly GCA_026985785.1. Taxonomy (GTDB): domain Bacteria; phylum Chloroflexota; class Anaerolineae; order Anaerolineales; family DRMV01; genus DRMV01. The sequence continues at coordinate 29,704 of JALSPT010000136.1, read as the reverse complement.
TGCGGATGTAAGCCCATTTGCGGTCGGTTAGCCAGGGGACGTAATCGCTGGGGCCGACGTGAATGTTGTCCGGCGGGAGCTGGTAGGGCAAGGTGCTGGTCACGGCGCCGGTCTTGGAGATTTTCTTGGATTCCAGGCGCTCACGCTCCAGCATGTTGAGGAAGTCGGTGTTGCCGCCAAAATTCAACTGATAGGTGCGGTCGAGGCGCACCCCGCGATCCACGAATAGGGTGGTTAATGTGCGATGCAGGATGGTCGCGCCCACCTGCGATTTGATATCGTCGCCGATCACGGGCAAACCCCGATCGCGGAAGCGTTTGGCCCAGTATTCCGAACTGGCAATGAAGACCGGAATGCCGTTGACAAAGGCCACCCCCGCCTCCAGAATCTGCTCGACGTACCACTTGGTGGCCATCTCCGAGCCGACGGGCAGGAAATTGATGACCACGTCGGTGCCAGTATCTTTGAGGATTTTGACGATATCGTCGGTAGGGCCGGGTGCCTTAGTCAGCACTTGCGAAAGATATTTGCCCAAACCGTCGTGGGTCATCCCCCGGTACACCTTGACCCCCATGTGAGGCACGTCGGCAAACTTGTAGGTGTTGTTGGGATAAGCGAAAATGGCCTCGGAGAGGTCCTTGCCCACCTTGGTATCCACCACATCGAAAGCGGCTGTAAATTCAATGTCGCTGATGTGGTAACCGCCGAGGTTGACGTGCATCAGACCGGGCACGATATCGTCGTCCTTGGCCTCACGGTAGAAGTGAACACCTTGCACCAACGCCGAAGCGCAGTTGCCCACCCCAATGATGGCCACACGCACTTTCTTGTCAGCCATGTCAAAGCCTCCTAAGGGGAATTTGAAAAATATGCGGCGCGCCACGCCGCGCGGTCGCGCCATGCATCCGTGCTATAATCCAGACATGACCTCGCACACCACCTCACGCATGCAAAAACTGGAACGGTTGCTGGATATCTGTCGCTCGCTGGGAATGGCGCTTGATCCCCAACAGGTGTTGCACACGGTGGTTGGGGCAGCGATGGAGGTTCTGGAAAGCGAAGCGGCCTCTATTTTACTCTACGATGCCGAAACCAACCAACTGCGTTTTGCGGCTGCCCCGCCTGCGCATTGGCAAGCCCTCAAAGGCCAAACGGTGCCGCTGCGCAACAGCCTGGCGGGGAAGGCATTGGTGGAGCACAAGCCAGTGGTGCAAGAGCACGTGGCCTCTTCCGAACAGCACTTCCGAGGCATCGACCGGCTCCTGCAATTTACCACCCGCAACCTGATGGCCGTGCCCTTGCTGCGGGAAGACGAGCCTTTGGGCGTGCTGGAAGTTCTCAACAAGCGAGCGGGCGCTTTCACGCCGGAAGATATGGAATTGGCTTCTATTTTGGCCTCTCAGGCCGCCGTGGCGTTGCATAATGCCCGTTTGCTTGCCGAGGCCCAGCGGGCATATCGGGAACTGCGGCGCGTGGACGATATGAAGTCCGATTTCATTGCCATTGCTTCCCATGAGCTGCGCACGCCTTTGGGCATCATCCTGGGGTATGCGACGCATTTACAAGAGGTGCTCTCGGAGCCCTATGAATCTCCTTTGCGCGCTATCGTCCGCGCCGCGCTGCAGTTGAAGGACATTGTGGAGGAACTGAGCCATCTGGAAAACTTCCAGCAGAATACCGCCGTTTTAGGGCTGCAGGAGGTAGACGTCCGAGAACTCATCGCGGGCGTTGTTGCCCGCTTCAAGATGCAGGCTCAAGAGCGCCAAATTGCTTTGGAGGTGCGGTTGCCGCCCCAGCCCGTGGTAGCCACTGTGGACCCTGACAAGGTAACCATCATCCTGCGGCATCTGCTCAAAAATGCCCTTGCTTTTACCGACAAAGGCGGGCGGGTGCTGGTGGAACTACGACCCTATGAGCGTTATTTTCAAATTGCCGTCAGCGACACCGGCGTGGGCATCCCCGCCGAGGACCTTCCTCACATCTTCGACCGCTTCTACCAGGTGGAAAAACACCTCACCCGCCATCACGGCGGGCTGGGCTTGGGGTTGTCCATTGCCAAGGCGATGGCCGAAGCCCATCGGGGAACGATTTGGGCCGAGAGCGAGGAGGGAAAAGGCACGGTGGTTACCGTGCTGTTGCCGCGTCATCCGGAGCAGGAAAAGGCTCGCCAGGTATTTGCTACTTGACTGTGGCTCTCTTTGCCAAGCATGGCGTGGAGGACAAGGAAGACGGCAGGATAAAAATGGCGAGGCGCCCCTTGCAAGGGCGTTTCGTTTTTACGGAAGACTCAAGGTGCAAAAGCCGGGATTTCTTCCTGTTCGCCCTCGGTGGTGGTCACCACATAGCACGGCAGCCACGCGATGCCAAACAGTTCCACCGCGACGTCTTTCTTGTAAGGCCGCACCGGAATTTCTTCTACTTCCTCCACGATGTCCGCCCACTTGCGGCGCACGTCTTCCAAGGCTTCCGCTTTTTCTTTCTCCAGGTCGGCAATTTGCTGCTTGTAGTCGGCGATGGCGGCCTTGGATTCTTCGATGTCGGCCTTGGCCTTTTCGGTGAGGCGGTGCTTGGTCAATGAGGAAGTGAGCCGCCGACGCCGCCCCATGAACAGGCTGAGGACGTTTTCGGCGTGGGTGCCGAGTTCTTCCATCTTGCGCTGCTGATATTCTTCCTCGTCCTCGGCCAGTTCGCGCTCCTCACGCGCCAGGCGCTCCTGCAACCGTTCAATTTTGCGGTCGAATTTGGCGGCAACTTTCTCCAGTTCGGCCTCCATCTTTTCGCGCGCCGCTTCGCTGCACATGCGCCGGAATTCCGCCTGGGAAACCTCCGGCCCGGCATACACCTTGAGCGCCTCGTGGGCGCGGATGGTGACTTCGGTTTCCCGATAGACGAAGTCGGCGAAATCGCGCTTCAGGGCTTTGAGGGTTTTGGCGTCGTTGAGGGGGGCTTCCAGCGGCAGGAAGCGGGCCTCAGGCAGCGGGGCGCGGTCGAAGGCGCGCTCGTCCACCGGGCGCTCGGTGAGGAAGTCCTCCCAGCGCACGAAGCCGTTGCGGTCGACTTCGTCCACCAGGGCGGTGCGGGCGATTTCGCTGTTCAGGCGGTATTTGCGCTGGGTAAGCCGTACATTGGCTTGCGCCAGCAACACCGGGCGGTAGCAGGTGCCGGCCACTTTGGCCTCCGGCGGCAGGCTGCGCCCACTGGCCTGGATGGCTTCCGAAAGGGTGAGGTTTTGGGGCAAAAAGTATTCGGCCACGCCGCGCGGCACGGCGGGGCGGGTAGTGGTGCCCAGGTCGGGGGAAGCCGCCGCAGGTTGGGGTGCGCTGGGCTGTTGGGCAGCGGCAGGCGCGGCGGTAGGCGCGGTGGGCGTTGCAGGACTGGCTTCCTGCGCGAGGGCGGCTTCCGCGCCGGCCAGCCGGTTGAGCGCGGGAATTTGCGCCCGCGTCAGTGGGCCGGGCAGGTAGTTCATCGCCCAGCGGGTGTGGAACACCACCGGCTCTTTTTCGTGCACATTGTGCAGCAAGAAGACCCGCTTCCGCAGGCTGGAAATCAGCCGGTCGTAGGTCTGCCGGTCGACGCCGGGGGAAGCCCCCTGCAGGCCGTCGAGCAGGCGCTGTTTGTCGCGGTCGGTTTGCAGTTTGCCGATTGCCCAGGTGCCCATGTTGGAAAGCGCCTTGTAGTCCACATCCACCGGGTTTTGGGTGACCAGCACCAGGCCGAGGCCAAAGGCACGCGCCTGCTTGAGCATCCGCAGCATGGGCTGCTTGGACGGCGGATTGGCCGTGGGCGGCAGGTAGCCGTAGATTTCGTCGAAGTAGAGGATGGCGCGCAGGGCGTCGGAGCCGGGCTGGGTGCGCATCCAGGTTTCCACCGCCGCGAACAGCAGGGTGACGAAGAACATCCGCTCCTGGTCGCTGAGGTGGGCGAGGTAGAACACGCTGTGGCGCGGCTTGCCGTCGGGCGCGTAGAGCAGGCTGGGGATGTCCAGCGGCACGCCGCTGAGCCAGGTCTGGAAGGTGGGCGCGGCGAGGATGTTGTTGAGCAGCATGGCGAGTTCGGCGCGCTCGTCGGCGGGGAAGAAGGTTTCCAGGTCGAACACGCCGAGTTTGTCGAAGGGCGGGTTTTGGGTTTGCAAAATCAGTTCGGCCAAAGTCAGGTCTTTGCCCTGCTGCCAGGCGTGCTGGAAGATGTTGCTCAGCAGGATGTGCTCGCGCGAGCGCACCGGGTCGACGTCGTCCATGCCCACCAGGCCGAGCAGCGCGGTCACGGTGCCCTGGATTTTCTCCAGCAGGATTTCGCGGTTGCCTTCCCAGGGGATGTCGGGGGCTTTGAGGGAAGCAAGGATGGAAATCGGGATGCCGGCATCGGAGCCGGGGGTGTAGATGGCGAAATGGGCGGATTCGGTGAGGGCGCGGATGCGGTCGGGGCTGATGCCCCATTTGGCCAGGCCGTTGCGCCACAGATCGGCGGTGGTGGCGGCCACCTCGGCCACGCTTTTGCCTTCCCGGCGGGCTTCGTCGGGGTTGATCCACGGCGCGAAGTCCTCCGGGCGCAGGTCGGGGAAGTGCAGCAGGGCGTTGGTGATGTCGCCCTTGGGGTCGATCATCAACGCCGGAATGCCCTGCAAGGCCGCCTCTTCCAGCAGGTCGATGCACAACCCCGTCTTGCCGCTGCCGGTCATGCCGACCACGAAAGCGTGGGTGGTCAGGTCGTCGGGGTCGTAGAGCACCGGCTGGTCGGTGAGTTTGCCAGCCTCCAGGTCGTAGATGTTGCCGAGGTAGAATTTGCCGTGGGTGTCGAGCATGGGCATTCTCCCCAAACTGTGCGAATTTACGGTAACCATTCTCGTAAATTGATGAGTACCAAGAGCGCCAAAAGCGCCACGAAACCTACAAAGTTGATGGCGTTGACCACTTTGACCGGTATTCGCCGCCGCGCCAGCATCTCGGCCAGTGAGATCACCATGCGCCCGCCGTCCAATGCCGGTAGGGGCAGCAAATTGAAAACCCCCAAGGAAAGCGTGACCATGATGAAGAACACGAGGGTGTTGACCGGAAAAGCATCCTGAGGTTGCTGACGGGCGGCCTGGATGTCGGCGGCGCGAAATTGGCGGTAAACCTGGTACATGCCTTTGTAGCCCAACAGGCGGGCATTGGTCTCGTGCTGGCGCAACAGCGTCACCGGTAGAAGGGCAATGCGCCGGATGTCGTCGAAGGTCGCCCGCACACCCCAAAAAGCGGCCTTAGGCAAAGTAGCCGGTCTCAGGGGGTGGCTCATGGCGATGCCAATGGCGCCGTCGGGCGGCGGCGGGTTGCGGGGGATGAGCGTAAAGGTCAACTGCTCGCCTTGCCGCTCTACGGTCAGGGTGATGGGTTCGCCCAGATGCCTGTAGATGACGTTGTGCAGATCCGTGGGGTTCGTCACTGCCTGGCCATTGGCGGCAATCACTAGGTCGCCGGGGCGGATGCCCGCCTGCGCCGCCGGCCCATGGGGAGCAACTTCTACAATCACGATCTTGTCCATCTGGGGGATGCCCTGATGGGCAAAGATCAAAACGTAGAGCACCACACCGATGAGGATGTTCATCAACGGGCCGGCTACGGCAACCAGCAGTTGTTTGTAAGGCGGCGCAACCGTGAGGGCGTCGACGACGTCTTCCCCTTCAGCCCCGCCTTTGAGCACTTTGGGGCGCACAAAGCCCCCCAAGGGGATGGCGTTGAGGGTATAGCGGGTGCCTCCAGCCGTGAACAAGGTTAGCAAGCGAGGGGGAAACCCGATCCCAAATTCCTCGATGGGAATCCCCAACAGGCGCGCGGCCACGAAATGGCCGAATTCGTGCAGCAAGATCATCATCGCCAGGGCGGCGATGAACGTCAGCAGGCTGGTCATGATCGCTCCTCGAAAGAAGTACCCCCGGATTATATCGCATTTGCCCCGCCGATGGCATCAGGCCCCTCTCGGTGTCCGCCTCCCGACGCCTGTCATCCTACCACACGATAGCCTTTTTGCCGGAAGGCTCAATCCAACCAGCCTGCCCGCCAACGCTGGCCGCCGTCCATCACCAGCACTTCGCCGGTGATGAAACGCGCTTCGGGCGATACCAGGAAGCGCACCGCGGCGGCAATTTCCTCGGGGGCGGCCATCCGCCCCTGGGGAATGCTGGCCAGCACTTTTTCGTTGAGTGCGGGATTGTCCCACAGCGCCTGGCTGAAGCGCGTTTTGACCAGGCCCGGCGCCACGGCGTTCACCTGGATGTTGGCGCCGGCCAGTTCGAGGGCCAGGGCGCGGGTCAGCATGATGACGGCAGCCTTGCTGGCGCTGTAAATCCCCATCCCTGCCAACGGCGTCAGCCCGGCGATGGAAGCGATGTTGATGATTTTGCCACCGCCCCGCGCCTGCATGTGCGGCACTGCTGCCTTTGCCGTGCGGAAATAGCCCACCACGTTGACGTCCAGGATCTTGGCCCAGTGGCTTTCTTCGGCAGTCAACAGCGGCCCGAAGTGGGGATTGGTGGCGGCGTTGTTTACCAGGATGTCCACCCCGCCAAAGACCTCCACGGCGCGCCCAATCAGCCGGGCGATTGCTTCGCCGTCGCCGGTGTGGGCGGCCACGGCCAGCGCCCGACCACCTCGCTCGCGGATGGCCTCGGCCACGGCCTCCACGGCGCCCTGTTTGCGGCTGGAAACCACCACGGCAGCCCCTGCTGCTGCCAGTGCTTCGGCGATCGCGCGGCCAATCCCGCGCGAAGCCCCTGTAACCACGGCTACCTGACCGTGTAAGTCCGTTGTCGTCATGGTTCCCTCTCTTTTGTGTCTTCTTCATGCCTGATCGCGCCCGCGCTGCCCTCTTCCAGGCCCGGCAATACCACGGTAAACGTGGTGCCTTTGCCGACTTCGGAATCCACCCAGATGCGGCCATGGTGATTTTCCACGATGGATTTGACGATCGCCAAGCCCAAGCCGGTGCCGCTTTGCTCGGAGGCAACGTTGCTGCCGCGGAAGAATTTGTTGAAAATATACGGCTGTTCGGAAGGGGGAATGCCGGGGCCGTTGTCGCGCACGCGGATGATGACTTGGTCTCCGCGACTCTCGGCGATGACTTCGATCAGGCCGCCTTCGGGGGTGTACTTCACGGCGTTGCCGATCAAATTGTCCAGCATTTGGCGCAGGCGAACGGCGTGCCCCAGGATGAGCGGCAGGTTGTCGGCGAGGTGCAACACCAGTTGCTGGCGCTTTTCCTGCGCGCGCGGCTGCCATCCGTCGATGGCATACCGCAGAATCGTGCTGATGTCCAGCGGCGTTTTCTCGGCGTCGAAACCGGCTTCGATGCGCCCCAGGTCCAACAGGTCGTTGATGAGGTTGGTGATGTTTTCGACGTTGAGGCGCACCCGTTCGATGAAGTGGTTTTGCATCGGGTTCAAAGGGCCGGCGCGGGAAAGCAGGTCGACGTAACCCAGGATGGCCGTCAGAGGAGAGCGCAGGTCATGGGAAACCGCGCTGACGAATTCGCTTTTGATGCGGTCGAGTTCTTTGAAGTGGGTGATGTCATAAAACGTCAGGGCTACGCCCACGTTGGGGATGGGCACGGCTTCCATGCTGAACACCCGCCCGTCAGACAGGGTGATTTCCGTGTGGTATTCCGCGCCGTTCAACGCTTGTTGGGCTCCTTCTTCCACTTCTGCGTTCCGGCAAATCTCCACCAGGTTGCGCCCAATGAGTTGGCGGTCGGCGGGGGCTTCCAACACCATGCGGGCGGTGTTGTTGACCAGCACGGTTTCGCCGTGGGCATTCAACACCAGCACGCCCTCTTTGATGTTTTGCAGCACCGTCTCCAGTTTACGGCGTTCGGCGTTGACTGCGGCAAAGAGTTGCGCGTTGTCCAGGGCAACCGCAGCGTATTCGGCCAGGGCGGTGAGGCGGGCTACATCGCGCTGGGTAAAATGCGCCCGCTGTTCTCGATTGTCGACGCCCAACACGCCGATGATGTGGCCGTGGATGTAGAGGGGTACGTAGATCAGCGATTGCACCAGATACGAGGTTTTGATTTTCTCCGGGGTGTCCTGGTCGAGTACCACCGCCTGGCCGCTGCGCACGACGCTCCCAGCCAGCGTGTCCTCTACTTTAAGCCGCAGGGTGTTGATGCCATTTTTGAAGTCGTACGAGGCCCGGAGGAACAACTCTCCCGACGCTTCGTCCAGCAACAGCAGGGTGCTTTCCTCTGCCCCGGTTAACTCTACCGCCGCGTGGACTACCGTGCCGAGTACGGTATCGAGATCCAGTTCGGAGGTCAATGCTCGCCCGACGCGCAGCAGGGTTTGGAGTTCATCCAAATGAAGGCGCAGTTCCTGGGTGTGCCGCCGGGCCTCCAACAACACCCATCGCCGGATCACTTCCTGCCGGGCAAGCGCCCGCCGCAGAACCTCTCTCAGGTTCTCGTAGCGCACGGGCGGCGTCAAAACCTCCACCACGCTATGGCGTACGGCCTGCATCAACGTTTCGGTGCCGACGCGGGTTGCAAAGAGCACAACGGGGAGGTAGGGTGCTTTTTCCAACAACGCTGCCACGGTAGGGGTAGCGAGCCCGGTCGGATCGGCGATGATCAGGTCGATTCCCTCGGCGGATAAAACCGAAGAGGTGCCCTGGGCTTGCCAGATCCCCTCCGGTGGCTGTACGACTTCGAATTTTGCCGCTTGCAAGGCGTGCTCTAACTCGTGGCGCGTCGGTGCATGGGCTACCAGCAGAAGAACCTTGGCGATAGGCATGTCAGCCACCTTTCTTTTGTTGCCTGGCCAGCGGAAGGGTAAAATGCACAGTAGTGCCTTCCTGGGGACGGCTGTCGATCCAAATGCGGCCATTATGGGCAGCAATGATTTCTTTGACGACCGAGAGCCCCAGTCCCAGCCCACCATGACGGCGGGCGGTCGTGCCCTCGGCTTGGTAAAAGCGTTCGAAAACGTGCGGCAGATGTTCCTGTGCAATACCGATGCCGGTGTCCTGCACGGCCACGTGGGCTGCGCCATCTTGGGTATCCAAACGCACGTTTACCTGCCCCCCTGTGGCCGTGAACTTCAGGGCGTTATCTATCAGGTGCTCGAACACAAGCTTCAACTGGTTAGGGTCGCCCAGGACCTCGATGCGTTTGGAGGCCGCTGGGGCTTCCAACTGGATGCCTCGTTTCTGTGCCCGGCTTTTGTGGCGGGCTACGGCCAATTGAGCCAGGTCGGCCAGGTTGACCTTTGCCCAGTGTGAAGGCGCGAGGGAAACGCTTTGCAGCGCTGTCATCGAGGTCACCACATTCCCGATGGCCGTCAGTGTTTGCTGCACGGTCTCCAAGGTTTGTCGCTGTTCTGGCGTCAGAGACCCCATCCGGCCTTCCAGCAACATCCTTACCTCGTTTTGGGCGCTCTCCAAGGATGTGCGGAGTTCATGGCTCACATTCTGCAGCAATTCATTTTTGAGGGTTTCGCCCTCGCGAGCAGCCTTGGCCGTGCGCTGCATGGTTTGGGCGCGTTCTTTGAGTGCCTGAAAGAGGCGGACATTGGCCAGAGCAATGGAGGCGTAATCGGCCATAGCCGCCAGCAGCGCCTGTTCATCGCTGGAGAAGGGAATCGGCTCCTGGCGCATGACCACTAAAACGGCAATCACCTCTTTTTTGACCTTGACCGGCATCACCAGCGCCGATTGGCCAAGTTGGTAGACTTTGAAGCGGCGCAAAGGCTCGCCGTAGATGCTCAGCGGTTCGCCGGAGAGCATGACCAGGCTGCTCAATCCGTCGTCCCACGGTTGCCCCACACGTGCCGCGAGGCTGCGCGGTAGCCCTTGCTGCGCCACCAGCGCCAATCGCTTGCTGTTGCCCTGCCGGAGGAACATCCACCCTCGGTCTGCTTCGGTGAGGCGCAGTGCGCCCTCTACCAAGCGACGGAAAAGTACCTGTTGCTCGGTGACCGAGGCCATCATTTTGGCCAGGTCGAAGAGGGTCGTCAGTTCGCGCACGCGCCTTTGTAGTTCCTGGTTGGCTTTCCGAAGTTGTTGTGAGAGTTGCCACTTGGAGCGCCGCTCGCGCACTTGCTTGAGTACCCGCTCGACGGCAGACACCACTTCGGTGTCGTGCATCGGCCAGAGGAGGAAATCCGCCGCCCCCAGGCGAAAAGCCTGGATGATGTCGTGTTCTTCGCTCGCGTCGGCGATCACGATGATCGGCGGCGTGTCTGCTCCTCCTTGCGATTGCAAGGCCGCCAGCAGGTCTTTGCCGCTCAGGTCGGGTAAGCGCAGGTCAGTGATGATGAGATGGGGGGCGAAGGACGCGCTTTCCTGAAGGGCAGCAACGGCCTTTCCCACCACCTTGACGCGATAGTGCAACGGCTGCAGGCTTTGGCGCGCCACCAGGTCGGCAATTTCAGGATCGGGTTCTACCACCAAAATACGCTCACGAGTGGTTGTGGTCATGGTTGTGACCTCAAAAAGGTTCTGGATTGCAAGGAACTCGCCTTCACGCCATGGGATGGCCTTGCCTGTGGCACTTCTCGGGCAAGCCTGGCTTCTCCGGCGCCCCCTTGCTTGGTATGATAGCACGAAACCGCACCCGGAGGGCACGGTTTTCGTAGGTCTAATAGATTTCTCATCCGTTGGCGAGTGGGTCGTCGATCGTGTCGGGGAGTTGCCGCAGTTGGGCGAGCAATTCCCGCAAAGCGCGCCCTGCTTCCTCGATGATGCTCAACAATTCCTCGTCCACCGCCGCCTGAGGGTTGGCCTGGCTCTCTTGCCGGAGCAGGCCCACGCTGGTGGTGATCAGGCCGACGTGATGCCCCAGGTCGTGGACCCATTGCCGAACGGCCTCGCGATAGCGGTGACGGGCATCGGGCGGTAAGTCGTTGAGCACCACGCCAATATCGTGCCAAATGGTTTCATGCCCCGCAGGCGGCGTCATGCCTCGCCTCCTTCCTCCGGGGCGGATGCTTTGCCCTCTGAGCCGTTGGTGGCCGCCTTGCCATCTGCGCTGCGCTCGCGCAGATGGGGGAAGAGGATCACTTCGCGAATGCTGTGCTTGTCAGTAAACAGCATGGTCAGGCGGTCGATGCCCATGCCAAAACCACCGTTGGGCGGCATGCCATAGCGCATGGCGCGCAGATAGTCCTCGTCGATGGGATGGCGTTCTTCGTCGTCGGCGGCGTAAGTGCGCCCCATCTCCAAAAAGCGGGCTTCCTGGTCGAGGGGGTCGTTGAGTTCGGTGAACGCGTTGCACAGTTCCATCCCGCCGATGAAGCCCTCGAAGCGCTCCACCGTATTGGGGTCGCCGGGCTTGGCCTTGGCCAGGGGCGAGATATCGCGCGGGTAATCGTAGAGGAAAGTCGGCTGGATGAAGGTCGGTTCCAGATAGTCGCCCACCATCTGGTCGATGAGTTTGCCGCGTGAGGCGTTCGGCTTGGGGTGGAGGCCCTGGGCCTGCATGGCGGCAGCCAGGCTGGCGGCGTCGGGGTGCTCGGCGATGTCGATGCCGGTGGCTTCTTTCAGCCCCTGGCGCAGTTCCACCCGTCGCCAGGGTGGGTTGAGGTCGATTTCGTGTCCTTGCCAGGTGAATTTGCGGGTGCCCAGCACGCGGTCGGCCACATAAGCCAGCATCTCCTCGGTCAACGCCATTACTTTTTGGTAATCGGCATACGCCCAGTAAAATTCCAGTTGGGTGAATTCGGGGTTGTGCTTGAAAGAGATACCCTCGTTGCGGAAATCGCGCCCGATTTCGTACACTTTCTCGAACATGCCAACCAACAGGCGCTTGAGGTAAAGTTCGAAGGAGATGCGGAGGTAGAGTTGCTGCTTGAGTTGGTTGTGGTAAGTGACGAAGGGACGGGCAGCCGCGCCACCGTAGATGGGCTGCAAGATGGGGGTTTCTACTTCCAGGAAACCCCGCTCGTCGAGGAAATCGCGCAGCGCGCGCACGATTTTGGCACGCGTGCGGAAGATGTCGCGCACTTCGGGGTTCACCGCCAAGTCGGCATAACGCTGGCGGTAGCGGGTTTCGGGGTCGGCCAGCACGGCGTGGCGCACGACCTTGCCGTCCACCACCTCGTCCTTGGCCGGCGGCAGGGGGGTGATGGCCTTGGCCAACATGCGGAAGTCTTCCACGTGGACGGTGATCTCGCCCGTGCGGGTGCGGAAGAGGTAGCCGGAGGCTTGCACGAAATCGCCCAGGTCGAACAGTTTGTTGAACAACTTGAGGCGTTCCTTGCCCAACGTGTTGGCCTGGAAGAACAGTTGCAGGCGGTCGCTTTCGTCTTCGATATGGGCAAAGGTGATCTTGCCCATCGGGCGTATGGCGCGCAGCCGCCCGGCCACGGTGACGCGCGGTGCTTCGGCCTCGCCTGCGGCCTCGGCAGCCTCTAAGGCCGCTTTGGCTTCGGCGGCAGTATGGGTGCGCTCGGCGCGGTTGGGGTAAGGCTCGATGCCCATCTCGCGCAGACGCTCCAGTTTTTCCAGGCGTTGCTTTTCCAAAGGGTTGAGTTCGTGGGGCATGGCAGGCCTCGTGCAGGATGATGTGTTTACACGCGGGCAGATTATATCATCGGCAGGGCAGATGTGCATTATAATGTAGGCCACTGGGTGCACTCAAATGTTGTAGATAAGGCTATCGTATGGCCAGATCTCTCCCCACCCCCTGGCGGAGGCTTGTCCTTCGTTAGGACAGCCTCCGCCTTCCCCCTCCCCTCCCTTACTGAAGGGAGGGGAGGGGGAGGCCGCCGTAGGCGGCGGGGGAGGGGTGAGATCCCGAAAAGTGCTTCTACGGCATTTGCTTGCACCCTACGCCACTTCGAAATTTCCCGAGGAAGGATGAGATGACGAATTATCAGCCGCGCGGCATGTATTTCGAAGACTTCGCACTCGGCCAGCGCATCGTCACCGCCGGGCGTACGATCACCGAAGCCGACATTGTGGCTTTTGCTGGCCTTTCTGGCGATTTCAACCAGTTGCACACCGACGCCGAATTTGCCAAAAACACGCCTTTTGGCCAACGCATTGCTCACGGCCTGTTGGTCACTGCCGTGGCCAGCGGTCTGGCTGCGCAAACGGGCATTCTGGAAGGCACCACCATCGCCTTTCGCGAAATCCGTGAATGGAAATTCGCCCGTCCGGTCTTCATTGGTGACACCGTCCACGTCGTGTTGGAGGTGACGGGGCTGAAGCCCGCGCCCCGCCTGGGTGGTGGTGTGGTGGACATCAAAGTCAGCGTCCGCAACCAGCGCGACGAAACCGTGATGCGCGGGGTGTGGGCCGTCATCATGGCCAGCCGCCCCGCGTAGCGCACAGGAGATGTCTTTGACCGACAAAGAGCGTCAGCCCCAGGCCGAGGGGGAACCCGAGGCCAACGCTTTCCCCTCTGGTGAAAGCCAGCCTTTGCCACCCGAGGCATTGCCGCCTGCCTCGTGGTTGGATGAGACGCGCGCCTCAAGCGCGGAAGAAGACGCGCCTGCTGCGCCGCAAGCGTCGTCCCCTCCCGAAGAGACGGCATTCGCAGCCGACGAGGAGGCTGAGAGCGCCCCGCCCAGCGCGCCAACGCAACCGGCGGAAGCCTCGCCGCCGTCCTTACCCCTGCCTTCCGTTGAGGCCACCGCGCCTGAGGCGCTTTCCCTCGGCGACGAGGAACAGACTGCCGCTCAGCCCCTGCAGCCTTCCGCTGAGGAGACGCCTTCCTCTTCCCCGACGACGGCGGAAGCAAGCGCGCCTTCAACACCTGAGGACGAGTCGTTTTTCATCCCGCTGGATGAATACGGCCTACCGCTGCCGCGCGGGCATACCAGCCGCCCCCTGCAGCGCTCGGGCACCACGCCGCGCCCTCCAATCCCTCCCACCCCGCCTCGCGACAGCGCTCCCCCGCCCGCGCCGCCAGGAATGCCTTTCTGGCGCCGTTCCCTCGGCTGTGCGTGGCGCTTTGTCCTGGTAATCGCTGTCCTGCTGATCTTGGTCGCCAGCGCCCTCGCTGGCTTTGGGGTGTACAAATACTACCGCATCGCCGCCACACTGCCCAACGTGGACGACTTGAAGAACCGCGCCGCTCATTTCGAAACCACTCGCATCCTCGACCGCAACGGCAACGTGCTCTACGAAATCCTCGACCCCCACGCCGGGCGGCGCACGTACGTCCCGCTGAGCAAAATCTCGCCCTACATGGTCGCGGCCACCTTGGCCACCGAAGACAAGCACTTCTACGAACACCCCGGCGTCGATTTCTGGGCCATTGCACGCGCCTTCTGGCAAAATTACACCACCGGCGAGGTGGTCTCCGGCGCTTCGACCATCACCCAGCAACTCGCTCGCGCGCTGCTGCTTTCCCCACAGGAACGGGCACAACGCACCTACAGCCGCAAACTGCGGGAAGCCATCTTGGCGATGGAAATCACCCGCCGCTATTCCAAAGACGAAATCCTGGAACTGTATCTCAACGAGGTGTATTACGGCAACCTGGCCTACGGTGTCGAAGCCGCGGCGGAAACTTACTTCCACACCACCGCCGACAAGCTGACTCTCCCCCAAGCCGCTTTTCTGGCCGGCCTGCCGCAGGCGCCCGCGGTGTACGACCCCTACACCAACCGCGCCGCCGCCATGCGGCGCTACAAGCAGGTGTTGGCGCTGATGTACCAGACCAGCCAGGAGCAGGGCTGCATCACCGTGAGCAACAGCATCCATCCCATCTGCGTGGGGCAAGACGACATCGTGCACGCGTGGGACGAGATGGAAAACTACAAGTTCCCGCCGCCGCGCGTGCCAATACGTTTTCCCCATTGGGTGAACTACATCCGCTCCCTGCTGGAAAAGCGCTACGACCCGCAGACCATCTACCGCTCCGGCTTTACGGTTTACACCACCCTCGACCCCACCTTGCAGACCAAAGCGCAGGAAATCGTCGGCCAACAGGTGAAGGCGCTGGCGGCGAAGCATGTCACCGACGGCGCGCTGGTGGCCATCCGCCCCACCACGGGCGAGATCTTGGCGATGGTGGGCTCGGCAGATTTCTACGACGAAGCCATCCACGGGCAGGTCAACATGGCCATAGCACCGCGGCAACCCGGTTCGTCCATCAAGCCCTACACTTACCTCGCGGCCTTCGAAAAAGGCTGGACGCCCGCCACCCTGATTTGGGACGTGCCGAGCGAATTCCCGCCCTCCGGCAACCCCAACGACCCCCGCCCGCCCTACAAACCGGTGAACTACGACCACCTCTTCCACGGGCCGGTCACCGTCCGCACCGCGCTGGCCAATTCGTTCAACATCCCCGCCGTCAAGGCTTTGCAATTCGTCGGCATCTACGACGACCCCAAAACCCCACAGAAAGACGGGCTGGTCGGCATGGCCGAACGGCTGGGCATCACCACCCTGACCCGCAAGGACTACGGCCTTTCGCTCACCTTAGGCGGCGGCGAGGTCACCCTGCTGGAGCACACCGCGGCCTATGCCGTGTTGGCCAACGGCGGCAAGCGCGTCCCGCCGGTGGCCATCACCCGCATCGTGGATTACCGCGGCAAGACGGTGTACGAATACACCCCGCCCGCGGGGGTGCAAGTGGTGCGGCCTGAGCACGCGTACCTCATCACTTCCATCCTTTCCGACAACCAGGCGCGCGCCTGGGAATTCGGCCTCAACTCGCCGTTGCACCTGCCCTTCCCCGCGGCGGCCAAGACCGGCACCACCAACGATTTCCGTGACAACTGGACGATGGGCTACACCCCCGACATCGCGGTGGGCGTGTGGGTGGGCAACGCCGACAACAGCCCGATGATCAACAGCACCGGCCTGACCGGTGCGGCCCCCATCTGGTCGTCCTTCATGCAATACGCCGAACACTACCTCACCCACAGCCACCCCACCCCCTTCGTGCGCCCGCCGGGCATCGTGGAATACACCATCTGCGCGGTTTCCGGCACTTTGCCCTCCCAATGGTGCCCCAAACAGCGCACCGAGATCTTCGCTTACGACCAACCGCCGTTGCCGCCTTCCGACGATCTCTGGAAGCCCGCCCATATCGACACCTGGACGCAACTTGGCCAGTCCAAAGCCTGCAATCCCAAAGGGCTGTTCGCCACCGAATGGCTCACGCTCAACGTCAGCGACCCTTGGGCGCGCAAGTGGTTGCGCCACAGCAAAGCCGGGCGCGCCTGGGCCGACAAGATGGGCTTCAAAAACCCGGTCATTTTCACCCCCGACCGTCAATGCACCGCCTCCGACCCTCGCCCTCTGCTGGCCTTCGTCTTCCCCCACGACGGCAGCACGATCACGGAGCCCGAAGTGGACATGGTCGTCCAGGCCGACGCCACCAAGTATTTCAAGGATTTCCGCATCGAAGCCCGCACGCCCGACGAAAAGCACTGGCACCGCATTTATTTCAGCGACCAGCCCGTGCCCAAAGCCGACAAAGTGGCCACCTGGAACATTCCTGACATGTGGGATTGGGAGCATATGCCGGGCGATGTCATCCTGCGCATGTACATGCACAGCACCCAGGGCGACCTAAACTACGCCATCCGCCAGATTCGCGTCCATCTGAGCCTGCCGACGCCCACCCCCACAGCGACGCCCACGCCCACGGCTACCTCGACTTCCACACCGACGCCCACGCCCACGGCTACCCCGACTTCCACACCGACGCCTACATCCACGGCCACGGCGACGCCTACCGCCACCCTCACGCCCATGCCGAGCCTCACGCCTACCCCATCGCCCACCGCGCCTCCCACGCTCACCCCCACCCCCACCCCCACCCCATGAGCCGCACCCAGAGCAACCGTTACGCCGCCGTCCAGCGCACCCTGTGGGGCGTGCTGGCCTTCAACATCGGCATCAGCCTGCTCAAACTGGCCGTCGGCCTCAGCGCCGGGGCGCTCTCCGTGGTGGCCGATGGCTTTCACTCGCTGGTGGATGCGGCTTCTAACCTCCTCAGCCTGCTCATGCTGCGCTTTGCCGCCCGCAAGGCCGATGCCAGCCATCCCTACGGCTACCAGCGGTTCGAAACGTTGGGCGCGCTGTTCATCGGGGTGTTGATGCTGCTGGCAGCAGGCGAAATTGCTCATCAGGCCATCGTACACTGGCGAGAAGGAGCAACGGGTGTCGAGCCGCTGGCGCTCTATTTGATGGGGGTGGCTTTTGTAGTGGCGCTGCTCGTCGTGCAGTGGGAAACCCGTCAGGGGCGGCGCTGGAATTCCGAACTGCTGCTGGCCGATGCCGCCCACATTCGCAGCGACCTGTGGGTGACGCTCTCGGTGGTGATTTCCCTGATCGGCGTGCGGTTGGGCTACGCCTGGCTCGACCCGCTGGCGGCGTTGGGCGTGGCAGCCCTCATCGTCCACGCCGCCTGGGAAGTGCTCAAACAGGCCGCCCAATACCTCACCGATGCTTCGGTGGTGGACGCCGAGCAGGTCGCGCGGGTGGCTTTGAGCGTCCCCGGCGTGGTCGACGCTCACCACATCCGCTCGCGCGGGAAACCCGGGGCTGCCTTTGTCGATCTGCACATTCGCGTGCCTGCCGGGATGGGCACAACCCAGGCGCACGCCCTGGCCGACGAGGTGGAAACCCGGATTCGCGAACAAGTGCCGGGGGTGGTCGAAGCGATGGCGCATGTGGAACCTGCCCGCCCCGACCAGCCCCTCTCGCCGTGGGCTGAACTGACCACCCGCCTGCGCCGTTTGGCCGATGGGCTGGGGCTGGGTATCCACGAAATCCACATCCACGCCCTGCCCACCGGCGGCTACACCGCTGAAATGCACCTTGAGTTCCCCGGCCAGCCCACCTTGGGCGAAGCCCACGCCGCAGCCCAACAATTCATCGCCCGCGCTCGCGCCGACATCCCCGCTTTGCAGGAGGTCGTCGTGCATCTGGAACCCCTGCCGGAGCAAGTGCTTCCCAGCGAAGCGGGCGATACTTCGCTGGAGGAAGCAATCCGGGCCTTTGTAGCCCAGCATTGCCGCGACGGCCAAGTGCTGGCGGTCGAACTGCGGCGCAGTGGAGGGCACCTCACCGCCGCCGTCCGCTGTACGCTCCCCGCCGACTGGCCCCTCTCACGCGCCCACGCCCAGGCCGACGCCTTGCAACGCGCCCTGTTGGATGCCTTTCCTGCCCTCTCGCGCGCCATCGTCCAGGTCGAACCCGACTAAACGACTATCCGACTACCTGACTACCCAGGAGTTTCTCTATGCCCGACACCATTGGCATCCTCTTAGCCGCCGGCAAAGGCACCCGCATGAAATCCAAAACACCCAAAGTGCTGCACCCCCTGCTGGGGCAGCCCATGCTGGCCTATGCGCTCCAGGCTGTCGCCACGGCCACAGGCCGCCGCCCCATCGTGGTGGTGGGGCACGCCGCCGAGCAAGTGCAGGCCGCCTTTGCCGACCAGGCTGCCTTTGCCCTGCAAGACCCACCCCTGGGCACCGGCCACGCGGTGCAGGCCGCCCGTGCCGCCGTGCCGGAAGGCATTCGGTGGGTGCTGGTATCCAACGGCGACATGCCCCTGCTAACCGCCGACACCTTGCGCCGTTTGCTGGAAGCCCAGCAGGCCCACGACGGCCCCATCACCATGCTCACCGTGGAGGTGGACGACCCGCGCGGCTTCGGGCGGGTGGTGCGCTTCCCTGACGGGCGAGTGCAGGCCATCGTGGAAGAGGCCGACGCCACCGACGAGCAGAAGCGCATCCGAGAACTCAACGTCGGTGCGTATTGCTTCGACGCCGATTGGCTGTGGCAGGCGTTGCCTCGGGTGCCGCTTTCGGCCAAGGGTGAGTATTACCTCACCGACTTGGTGGGGCTGGCCGTGGCCGAGGGGCACAGCGTGCAGGCGCTGCGACTGGAAGACCCCACCGAGGCCATTGGCGTGAACACCCGTGTGCACCTGGCCGAAGCCGCCGCGGCCCTGCAACAGCGCATCAACCGCCGCCTGATGGAAAACGGCGTCACCCTCATCGACCCCGCCCGCACTTACATCGAGCCTACCGTGCGCATCGGGCGCGACACCGTGGTGTGGCCGGACTGCACCCTGCGCGGCAACACCGAAATCGGCGAAGATTGCGAAATCGGCCCCAATGCTTACATTGTGGATACCCAAATCGGCAATGGCTGCCGGGTGTTCGCTTCGGTGTTAGAATACGCCGTGCTGGAAGACCATGTGGATATCGGCCCCTTCGGCCATCTGCGCAAGGGCGCGCACCTGGCGGAAGGCGTGCACATGGGCAACTTCGGCGAGGTCAAAAATTCGTACTTGGGGCCGGGCGTCAAGATGGGGCACTTTTCTTACATCGGCGATGCCACCATCGGCGAAAGCGTCAACATCGGCGCGGGCACCATCACCTGCAACTACGACGGCGAGCGCAAGCACCCCACCAAAATCGGTAAAGGCGCGTTCATCGGCAGCGATACCATGCTGGTTGCCCCCCTGGAGATTGGCGAAGGCGCTCGCACCGGCGCCGGCGCGGTGGTGACCAAAAACGTGCCGCCTTACACCCTTGCCGTCGGCGTGCCTGCGCGGGTCATCCGCAAACTCAAGCCGCCGCACCAGTCGGCTTGAACTGAGGGACTATGGACGAAGACAGTTTATGGGTCATGTACGCGGTGGCCGGCCTGGTAATGATAGATTTGTGGCTGGTTGCCGTGCGGGCTTGTGTATTGCGCCTTTCGCTCAAAGACCTGACCCGTTTGCGCGAAACCGATGGGGAAGTTTTCCATCGGCTGATCACCCTGCTTCGCCAGCGCGACCCTTTGCGCTTGCTGGTGCAGACGGGGATGCTGGGCGCGCACTTCTTCGTTGCCGCGGGCGCCTTTTACCTGGCTTTACAACAGGTAGGGGGAAAAAGGCCGCTGCCAGTGGGCGACCTTCTCGGCGTGTTGGTGGGCGTCGCGGTAATCCTGGGCGCGGCGGAGTGGCTCCTGGATACGGCGCTGCGGGGAAAACCTGCCGCGGTGCGCTGGGCTGTGACGTGGGCTGAGCGCCTGGTGCGCCTTGCTGCGCCCTTCCAGCGGTGGTTAAGCAGCCCCGGTGAAGCCGATTGGCTGCTCAACGACGAGACCTTTCAAGCCATCCTCCAAGCCAATTTGCAAGAAGGCCGCCTGGAGCAGGAAGAGCGCGCCATGCTGCGCTCCATTGTGCGCTTTGGCGACACCCTGGTGCGCGAGATCATGGTGCCCCGCATCGACATGGTGACCGTGGAAATCAACACCCCCCTGCACGCCGCCACCGACATCTTCATCGAGACCGGCTTTTCCCGCCTGCCGGTTTACGAGGGGAAAATCGACCACGTCGTCGGCCTGGTGTACGCCAAAGACCTGTTGCCCATCTGGCGGGCTGGTTTGGAGGAAAAGCGCACCCTGCGCCAACTGGTGCGCGAGGCCTATTTCGTGCCTGAAGCCAAAAAGGTGGACGAACTGCTGGCCGAGATGCAACGCCGCCGGATGCACATGGCGTTGGTGGTGGACGAATACGGCGGCATCGCGGGGTTGGTGACGCTGGAAGACATCGTCGAGGAAATCATCGGCGAGATTCAGGATGAGTACGACCTGGGCAAGGAAGTCACGGAAATTCGTGCTCTGAACGACAATGAGTACCTTGTCAGCGGGCGCGCGGACCTGGATGACCTCAACGAAAACCTGCACACCGACCTCTCCACCGATGAGGTGGACACCCTCGGCGGCCTGTTGTTCAGCGTCCTCGGCCACATGCCTGCGGAAGGAGAAAGCGTCCGCATTGGCGATTTCCTTTTCACCATCCGCAAAGTAGAGCAGCGGCGCATCCTGTGGGTGCATGTCCGCCGCCTGCCCGCCGAAAGCGAGCAACCCTCGACAGAGGCAGAGCAACCGCCATCCTCCGCCGGAGAAAAGGCGGCGTAAAGCCGCCCCCGGTCGTTCTTCTCAGGAAGGGCTTCATGGATACCCAAACACGCCAACGATTGATCGCTGCGGCCACCGCGGCCCGTGCCCATGCGTATGCCCCGTATTCGCACTACTCCGTAGGCGCGGCCTTGCTCACCCGAACGGGTAAAGTGTACACCGGCGTCAACGTAGAAAACGCCGCTTTCCCCTCCGGCATGTGCGCCGAGCGGGTGGCCGTGTTCAAAGCGGTTTCGGAAGGCGAACGCTCCTTCGCCGCGATTGCAGTGGTTACCGAAAACGGCGGCGCGCCGTGTGGCGCCTGCCGCCAGGTGCTGGCCGAATTTGGCCTCGACCTGGAAGTGGTCGTCGCCGATCGCGCCGGGCGGGTGGTCTTGGAAACCACGCTGGCCGATCTGCTTCCCGCGGCTTTCCAACCCGACGACCTGCCGCGCGAGGAGTAAATGCCATGCGTGTTCTGGTTTTCTCTGATATTCATGCCAACCTCGCCGCCCTGGAAGCCGTGCTGCAAGATGCCGGTGCGGTAGAGGCTTACTGGTTCCTCGGCGACCTGGTAGGTTACGGCCCTGACCCCAACGAGTGCGTCGAGCGGATACGCACCCTGCCCAATCTGACCGCGGTATTAGGCAACCACGATGCGGCGGTGATTGGCGCGATGCCGTTGGGATGGTTCAATCGCGCCGCACGGCGCGGTGTCCAATGGACGCGCGAGCAACTCTCGCCGGAGAACCTGGCGTTCCTTTCCCAACTCCCAGAAATTCGCCAGCACGACGACGTCACCCTGCTTCACGGCAGCCCACGCGCCCCCATCACCGAGTATCTGCTCACCAGCGAAGAGGCAGCCGATGCCTTTGCCGTCCTCCCCACCGATTTCTGCTTTGTGGGGCACACCCACCATCCAGCCTGGTGGCAAGAGGAGGATGGCGTGGTCTCCGACCGAGCGCCGCGCGGTGGGGAAGTGTGGACGTTGACCCCGCGCGCCATCCTCAACCCCGGCTCGGTGGGGCAGCCGCGCGACGGCAATCCGCGTGCCGCCTACGCCTTCTACGACACCGTCGCCCACACCTGGGAATGGCGACGCGTGGCCTACGATGTTTCCGCCGTGCAAGCGCGTATGCGGCAATATGGCCTGCCGGAGCGCAACATCCTGCGCCTGGCGTTGGGCCGATAACCTGAGGCAGAGGCAATGCACACCCAACCGCACCTGTCCGGCGATAAACGCCCGTGGCCCTGGTGGCGCTGGCTATTGGTCGCTGCTGCCCTGGTGGCTGCGGAAATCCTCGTCTTGATTCTACTCTTCCGCCGCCCTTCGGCCTCGCCTGCGGTCGCGCCCATGCCCTCATCTACGCCAGCAGCCGTTGCTTCCCCTGCCCCTGGCGCGCCTTCCGCCGCCGACATGCAAGGGCGCATCGTCAAAGCCAAAGTGCTGGCCATTCTGGAAAGCCGCCCCATCACCCTGGGCGACCATCCACAAATCTACCAGAAGGCGCGCATCCGCTTGCTGGAGGGGCCGCTGGCAGGCACCGAAGTGGTCATGGACTTCGGCAAACGGCAAACCTTGCCCAGCAAAATGCGGCTCGAAGTGGGCGATGAAATTCTGGTCAACGTCCTCCAGCGCCCAGATGGGGGGCTGGTGGTGTATTTCATGGATTTCGTCCGGCTGAAGCCCATGCTGGTGCTCTTCGCGGTGTTTGCCTTTTTCAGCATAGCGGTGGGGGGCTGGAAAGGCGCCCGGGGGTTGCTGGGGATGGCCTTCAGTTTTGCCGTCATCTTCGGCTTCATCCTGCCTCAAATCCTCCACGGGCGCGATCCGGTTGCGGTGACGGTGTTGGGCTCTGCGATACTGCTGGGCATCACGCTCTACCTCATCTACGGCTGGACGCTGAAAACCCATGCCGCGGTGCTCGGCATTTTGGCGGCGCTGGTGCTCACCGGTTTTTTGGCGCGCTATTTCGTGGATCTCACCCGCCTGACGGGCTTTGGCAGCGAAGATGCGCTCTACCTGATTCAATTTTCCACCGTCCGCATCGACATTCAGGGGCTGGTGCTGGCCGGCATGTTGGTCGGGGCGTTGGGGGTGCTGGATGATCTGGCCATTACGCAATCGTCGGTGGTGTTCCAACTGTTCGCCACCGATCCCGGGCTGTCGTTTCGCGCCCTTTACCGCCGGGCAATGACGGTCGGGCGCGACCATGTGGCCGCCACGGTCAACACCCTGGTACTGGCCTACACCGGCGGCGCGCTGCCGATGCTGCTGCTGTTTTACGTCACCAATGAACACCCCCTGCAGGTGCTCAATTACGAATTCGTGGCGCAGGAAATCATTAGCATGATGGTGGGTTCGTTGGGGTTGATTGCTGCGGTGCCACTGACCAATTTGCTGGCCGTCTGGTTGGCGCGCTACCACCAGCGGTTGGGGAAATGGGCGCGCTATCTGGGGCCACCCGACCGCGGCGGCGACCACGTCCATGCCCATTGAGGGGCCAATATGCCGGAGAAAGCGCCCCTCATCTACCCGGCTGCCGATCGGCGGGCGCTGGTGCGTGCCACGGAGGCGCTACGCGCCGGGCTGCTCGTGGTGATGCCGACCGACACGGTGTACGGCGTGGCGGCGCTGCCCCGCGCGGACGCCATCGCCCGCCTCTATCGCGCCAAAGCGCGCCCGGAAAGCAAGGCCATTCCCCTGCTGGTGGGTGACCGCGCGCAACTGGCTGCCGTGGCCGCCGAAGTGCCGCCTTGCGCGGATCGGCTGGCGGCCTGTTTCTGGCCCGGTGCGCTCACCATCGTGATGCCCAAACACCCCGATCTGCCCGCGGCCCTTTCCCCTTACCCAACCGTGGGTGTGCGGATGCCCGCCCATCCCCTCGCGCTGGCGCTGCTGCGTCTGACCGGCCCCCTGGCTGTGACCTCGGCCAACCGCTCCGGCCAGCCCCCCGCCCGCACTGCCGCCGAGGCCGCCGCCCAACTGGGGAACGCTGTGGCCGTGATCCTTGACGCCGGCCCCGCCCCCGGCGGCCAGCCCTCCACCGTGGTGGATTGCACCGTCGCCTCGCCCCGCATCCTGCGCGCGGGGCCCATCGCCGCAGCGGATATTGCCCGCTGTGTGGCGAATGGCGAATGAGGAGTGGCGGCAACCCCGCAACCAGGCAACCAAACGACCAAACGACCAAACGACTAAACGACTAAACGACCAAACGACTAAACGACTAAACGACTAAACGACTCCCCCCATGCCCCTCCCCGACCACCTCCGCCCCACGTTGGATACCCTGCCCGAAAAGCCCGGCTGCTACCTGATGAAAAACGCCGCCGGGGAGGTCATCTACGTCGGCAAGGCGGTCAACCTGCGGCGGCGGGTGCGTTCCTATTTCCACAAAAGCGCCCAAAAGCACCCCAAAACCCGCAAACTGGTGGCGCAAATCGCCGATATCGAATGGATTACCGTGGGCAGCGAACTCGAGGCGCTCATCTTGGAGATGAACCTCATCAAAAAGCACCGCCCGCGCTACAACGTCCGCCTGAAAGACGACAAACGCTATCCCTACATCAAGGTCCACTGGCAAGACCCTTTCCCCAAGGTGACCGTCACCCGGCGGGTGGTGCAGGATGGGGCGCGCTACTTCGGTCCGTACACCAGCATGTGGGCGGTGCACCAAACTCTGGATGTGTTGCGCAAGATCTTTCCCTTTTTGACCTGCAACCGCCCGATCACCGGCCACGACCCGCGGGCCTGCCTGTACGCCGATTTGGGGCTGTGCGCCGCGCCGTGTGTGGGGGCGGTTTCCCAGCAAGACTACCGCCAGATGATCGCCGACCTGTGCGATTTTCTCGAAGGGCGCACCGAGCCGGTGGTGCAGCGGCTGGAAGCCGAAATGCGCCAGGCCGCCGAGAAACTGGAATTCGAAAAGGCCGCCCGCCTGCGCGACCAGATTCAGGCCATCCACCAACTGGTGGAACGCCAGCGGGTGGTTTCCCAAAGCGGGCTGGATTCGGATGTGCTCGCCTTGGCACGCGACGAACGCCACGCCTGCGTGGAGGTGTTCTTCATCCGCAACGGCAAACTCATCGGGCGGGAGTATTTTTTGCTGGAAAACACCGAAGACGTCCCCGACCCGCAGGTGCTGGCGGCCTTCCTGAAGCAGTTTTACGGCCAGGCGGCGCACCTGCCGCCGCGGGTGCTGCTGCCCCACGAGGTGGAGGAGGCGCAACTCATCCGGGAATGGCTGAACGACCGCCGCCACGCCACGGTGGAAATCAGCCTGCCGCGCGACGCCGAGCAGCAGGCGCTGCTGGAACTGGCCGCCCAGAACGCCGCCGAGACCCTGGCCGCGCTGCAAGCCCGCAAGGAAGCCGAAGCCGGGCAAATCACCGAGGCGCTGGCGGCGCTGCAGGAAGCCTTAGGGATGAGCGCCCCGCCCAACCGCATCGAGGGCTACGACATCTCGCACCTGCACGGCACCGCGGCGGTGGGCAGCATGGTGGTGTTCGAGCAGGGGCAGCCGCGCAAGGGGCACTATCGGCGCTTCAACATCCGCACCGCGGCAGGCGACGACTTCGGCAGCATGGAAGAGGTACTCACCCGCCGCTTCCGCCGCTGGGAGGCAGCCCGCAAAGTGGCCGCCGAAGGGCAGCCCGGCAAGCCGCCCGACCCTTCCTTCGCCCGCCTGCCCGACCTGCTGCTCATCGACGGCGGCAAGGGGCAACTGGCGCGGGCGCTGCGGGTGCTCGACCGCTTCGGCCTGCGGGAGCGCATTTTTGCCGTCGGGCTGGCGAAGCGCGAGGAGGAAGTTTACCTCCCCGGCCAGCGGCAGCCGCTGCGCCTGCCGCGCAACCATCCGGGGCTGTTCCTGCTCCAGCGGGTGCGCGACGAGGCGCACCGCTTTGCCATCACCGCCAACCGTGGCCGCCGCGTGCGCGAGGGGTTGACCTCGGCACTGGATGCCATCCCCGGCGTGGGGCCAAAGCGCAAGCGCGCCCTGCTGGCGCGCTTCGGCTCGGTGGCGGCCATCCGGCAGGCTTCCGTGGAAGAGCTTGCCGCCGTGAAGGGCATTAGCAAGGCGCTGGCGCAGGTCATCAAAGAGGCGTTGACGGCATGACCGCTCGGCAAAAAGCACAGCCCCCGGAAAACCGGGGGCTGCTTTTTGATGAGGGGTCAGGCGAAGATTTACTCGTGTGCCTCGGCGTAGGCCTCTTCCGCCTGCTTTTGCAGGTCTTGCAACACTTGCGGAATCTGGTCTTTGCTGAAATCTGGCTGGAAAATCTGGGCAAAGGCAT
Organism: Anaerolineales bacterium; assembly: GCA_026985785.1. Classification (GTDB taxonomy): domain Bacteria; phylum Chloroflexota; class Anaerolineae; order Anaerolineales; family DRMV01; genus DRMV01. The sequence continues at coordinate 3,578 of JALSPT010000136.1, read as the reverse complement.
CGCCCATTGCCTTGCGAACGGCGTTCCACGAAGCGTCGCGCGGCTCGAACTTGCCGTAGCCTTTCTCTACCATTTCACGCACTGCTGCCCACTGCGGATGGGCTTTGATGTAGTCGGCCAGGTACTTGAAGGTGGCTTTGCGGGTAGGGAAGTAGCCGCTGGCCTCCACCCATTTGGCCTGATTCTCGGGCGAGGTGAACCATTTGATAAACAGCCAGGAGGCCAGTTGCTGTTCGGGCGTGGATTTTACTATGGCAAACGAAGGCCCGTAGACGTCCATTACAGGCTTGCCGGTCTTGGAGGGGAAGGGAATGAGCGTCCACTCGTCGGTGCTGTTGTTGGCCTTCATCGCTTTGGCCTGATAAGGTAGGCCGGCGATACTGCTGGTCGTGAAGAGTGCCTGGCGGGTGGCAAATTCTGGATTGGGGTATTTGTTGACGCCGCTCCAGGCGCAGCCGCTATCATAGAGGTCTTTCAGGTAGGTCAAGGCTTCCTGGGCCTGTGGGGTATCCAGAGTGTATTTGCCGCTGGCGTCCACGATGTCGCCGCCAAAAGCCCAGATCCAGTTGGTGATGACGGAAGCCCCGGGTTTGATGATGTAGCCGCCAGTGCCGTCGTTGTCGGGGTCGTCGTCTTCGTTGTTGGCTTTAGCGGCCGCGCAGGTCTGTGCTTTGAACTCGTCGATGGTCTTTGGGGGATTGTCGAAGCCCAGTTCCTTAGCCCAGGTGACGTTGTAGAACATCACCTGCGCGGAGCGCATCACAGGGAAGCCATAGCGTTTGCCGTTGACGACGTCCTGGTTCCAAAACGCGGGGTAGAAGTCGGCTTGTTCTTCCTTGGAAAGGCCATAGACGGGGTCGTTGACGTAGGGCGTCATGTCGGCAATCACACCACCGGCGTCGTCCCAGGCCAGCATCTGGTTGTTGTAGCCCACGACCAGGTTGGGCAGATCACCGGAGTTGATGGCGGCGTTCATTTTGTCGAACATCTGGCCGTAGCCCTGCTGATTGATGGCTTTGACGGTGATGCCCCATTGGTTGGTGGCGTTGAACTCATCCACCAGTTTTTGGAGCTCCTCGCCAGTGCCCCGGCTCCAAACGTGCCAGAAAGTAATGGTCACGCCCTGCAGGTCTTCGGGTTTGACACCAAGAGGGCTTTCCGGAGCAGCCTCGGTAGGCGCTTCGGTGGCTGCAGGCGCCTCAGTCGCAGCCGGCGCCTCGGTAGCCGCCGGGGCTTCGGTCTTAGCCGGTGCCGCCGTCGGCGTGGGGGTGGCCTTCGCGCACGCCGTCAGCACGGCGGGCAACACAAAAGCCAGAAGGGCGAGCACAGCAAGGAATTTTTTGGCTCTCATCGTTCACTTCCTCCTTAAGGGTGTTGTTGAGAAACAACCATTCGCGAGCCAATGGCTCGCTTAAAGTCTACCACGCTTTTGCAATCAAAAAGGGTGACGTGCGTAACACCATGTCTACTCAAAAGTCTCCGATGAATTTCTCCGCAAAAGTGGTGGGGAGGCGAGGGACGCCCTATGGCAAAGGCCTCAACGTCTTTCCTTCCCAATGCAGCCGGTGGACCGTTACCTTTTCCCCCAACAGGCGGGACATCACCCCAGAAGTGCGCTCGGGGTGTTCTCCTGTGGTATAAAACGCTACTTTCCCCGGTGTGTCTTCTTGGCACAGCGCATCTCGGGCAGCCAGGACGCGCTCGGTTTGGCGGGCAATGGCCGGCGCGGGGTCGATCACGCGCACGCCTTCGCCGACGATTTCCTCGATCAGTGGAATGGCAAAGGGGTAGTGGGTGCAGCCGAGCACGACGGTATCCATGCCTTTCGCTAACATGGGACGCAGGGCTGCGGTGAGAATGGCGCGAGCGCGTAGCCCCGTGGTGCGCCCCGCTTCGATTTCTTGCACCAACCCCTCACAGGTGCATTCCAGCAGCCGCGTGCCGCGTGCAAAACGCTCTACCACCGAGGCGTACAATGCTCCTTGGAAAGTGGCAGGGGTTGCCAGCACCCCCACCACGCCGCTGCGGGTGGTTTCGGCGGCGGGCTTCACGGCTGGCTCCATGCCCACAAAGGGAGTATCGGCGAACATGGCGCGCAGGTGCTGCAGCGCGGCGGCGGAAGCCGTGTTGCAAGCCACCACCACGGCTTTAGCGCGCTGCGTTAGCAAATAGCGGGCGATTCCCACGGCAAACGCCCGCACTTCTTCCAGCGGACGGGCACCGTAAGGGACGTGGGCTTGGTCGGCGACGTAGATGAAGTGTTCGTGGGGCAACCGGGAGCGCAGGGCGCGCAGCACCGACAGCCCCCCTACCCCCGAATCAAACACGCCGATGGGACGTCCCTCAGCCTTCATTTTTTCTCCAGCACCTGCCGGGCTGCTGCCACCAATCCTGCAAACAGCGCTGCTTGGGAGGGGTCTTCATCGTAGAGCCATTCCGGATGCCATTGGACCGCGATGGCGAAAGGATGCTGCGGCAGTTCCACGGCTTCGACCAAGCCGTCGGGAGCATGACCAACTGCCCGGAGATCGGCAGCCAACGTACGAATTCCTTGGTGATGCAGGCTGTTGACCGAAAGGTCGGTTGCGCCGACCAGGCGCGCCAGGCGGCTATCGGCCTTCAAGTGCACGGTGTGCGTCAGCAACTGGCGCTCGGTGATCGCGTCGCGCCGATGAGGAAGGGCACGGGGGAACTGAGCGGCAAGGTCTTCGTACAGCGTTCCCCCCAGGGCGACGTTGAGGACCTGGATACCGCGGCAGATGCCGAGCAAAGGCACCCGCCGACGCACCGCATGGGTGACGAGGGCGATTTCCAGAGCGTCGCGCGCGGGGCGGATGCCGTACACCGTGGGGTGTGGATGGCCGCCATAGTGTTCGGGGGCGATGTCTCCTCCTCCGGTGAGCAGCAAGCCATCCAGCCTGCTCATCAAAGCAGGGACGGCCTCCGGCGGTGTATCGGGTGGAATGATCACCGGCATGCCGCCGGCGGCGCGGATGGCCTGGATGTACCGTTCACCCAAAGCGGCCATCGGCATGTGGTAGGTGGGGTGAGCGCAGGCGGTGCCGCTCAGGCCAATGAGGGGAAGCGATGGAGACATCATCACCTCGGTAGGGAGAAGAGCCAAACAAAAAAGGTGCAGCGCCCGCGGGAGGGCTGCACCTTTTAGAGGCCGATATGGGGGTTATTTCCCTTCGCGGCGCACGAATTTTTGCTTGAGGCGGGCTTTTTTGCCCCGGCGCTCGCGCAAGTAGTACAGCCGCGCCCGACGCACTTTGGAATGACGCTGGATGACCACTTTTTCGATGCGCGGCGAACGCACGAGGAAGGTTCGCTCAACACCAATGCCGTGGCTGGCAATGCGCCGTACGGTGAAAGTGGCATCGTTGCCGCCGCCGCGCACGCGGAGGACCGTGCCGCGAAATTCCTGTACGCGCTCACGATTGCCTTCTTTGATCCGCAGATGGACGCTCACAATGTCCCCAGGGCGCAGTTCGGGGACGTTGGGGTTTTTGGGGGCCTGAACGGCCTGCAACAGTTCGCTGTTCATCGTTCTACCTTCCATTGAGGAGGATAAGCCT
>JALSPT010000135.1 GCA_026985785.1 Anaerolineales bacterium | reverse complement strand
GGGGCGATTCCGTGCTCCAATATGCTGATTGGCTGGAGCGGTATAGCCGATGCCAGCGTGGAAGACGCCCTTGTCATCGCCGTGGTGGGCTTGCTGCTCATTCCGCTGATTTCCCCCTGGCTGGTGAAGTGGAGCGGCGGAGCGCTGCTGCCCATCAACGCTCAAGCGATTGCCCTCAACCTGCTGCTCTACATCATCGTGCCGTTGGTCTTGGGCTACCTGACTCGCCGCGAAATCATCCGCCGTAAAGGGATGCCTTATTTCATGACCATCAAGCAATACTTTCCCGGCGTGTCGGCGTTGGGCATTTTGCTGATCATCTTCTTCTCGGTGGCGAAAGTGGCGGGGCAAGTCGTCGCCCATCCCATCGTGTTCGTGCAGGTGGCCGGTGGGTTGTTTGCGTACTACGTCGTCCAAACCGCCCTGGCGCTGCTGACGGCAAAAGCCGTAGGGTTGCGCTACGAGCAAGGGATGATCCTGCTGCTGGGGGCGACGGCCAGTTCGCAGGCCATCTCGTTGGCGCTGGCGGCGACCATGTTCAACAGCCTGACCGTGTTTGCCCTCGCTTTCAAGCCCATTCTGCAGGTGCTCTACATCATGTTCCTGATCTACGCCCTGGGGCCGAAAATCAAAGCCTTGCTGGGGGAAGGAAACAGCCAATGAGGCAACGCGTTTTGAGCAAGGTGGGCATCATTCAGTAGGCGATCTGGCGATGGTCAACGTCACCATCCCCCGCTTATGACTCACCCCTCGGGTGCAAACCTTGTTCAGCGGGCAGGCATCACATCCCTGGCCTTCCACCCCGCAGCCCGCGCTGACTACTTCCTTCACTTTCCCCTCCCACAGCAAAATCTCCAGCATCTGACGCACCTCGTCGATGGTCTGCCCGGTGGCCAGCGCCAACTCGGCCAACGAAAGGCGGCGCCCCTCCGCGTCGGCTTCCTTCAACAGGTGATAAAGACGGCTGATGCTCATGTGACCCCCATCAAACGCCCAATTTGGAAGACGGCAGTCGCCAACAACCAGGCCGTGCTCAACCCCAACAAAATGGAAAACCCCGCCCATCGCCAGCCATATTCCTGCGCCTGAGCGGCGACCGTGGCGACGCAAGGCGTGTAGAGCAAGACATACACCAAAAACGCCAGGGCGCTCAAAGGGGTAAAAGCCCTTTTGAGGGCCCTGCTGAGAGCAGTCTGGCTGGTTTCGCCATCGGCGGCGGGGGGAAAGAGGCGGATGCCGGGCGTGAGGGCATCGAGGAAAGCCTTGCCCGCCTCCACCGTGGCGGCGCCAAAATCCACCACGATGCCCTGCAGGTCATCCAACGGGTGCAGCGCCGGGGGAGGAGCAACGTGAGCCTCTTCCTCCCCGATGTATATCTGCGACATGGTCGAAATCACCACTTCCTTGGCTACAAAACCGGAAATCAAAGCCCCTGACGCCTGCCAGGTGCCAAAGCCAGCCGGCTGAAAAACCGGTGCCAAAGTCTGGCTCAAGCGCCCGAAATAACTATCCTGCGGGTTTTGCACCCCCCAGGGCAGGTTGAGCAGCAGCCAGAGGAAAAGCGAAATCCCGAGAATGACCGTGCCGGCCTTGCGGATGAATTCGGAGGTGTGCTCCCAGGTATGCAACCACAAGCCTTGCAAAGTGGGCATGCGGTAGCGGGGAAGTTCCAACACAAACACGCTCTGGCGCACCTCCGGCAACACCCAGGCCGACAAAGCCCATCCGGCCAACGCGGCGGCAACGATACCCAGCAGATACAATCCCCAAACCACCAGGCCCGCTTTTTCGCGAAACAGCGCCATCCCAAAAACGATGTACACCGGCAAGCGCGCCGAACACGACATGAAAGGGATCAACAAGCCGGTGAGAATGCGAGCGGCGCGATTTTCTATCGTGCGAGTGGCATAGACGGCAGGGACATTGCAGCCAAAGCCCAAAATCATAGGGATGAAAGAACGGCCATTGAGGCCCAGAAAACCCATCGCCTTGTCCATCACAAAGGCCGCCCGTGCCAGATAGCCGCTGTCTTCCATGAAGGCAAGCACGAAAAACATCACCATCAGGCTGGGAACGAAGACCAACACACTTCCCACCCCCGCGATCGCGCCATCCACCACCAACGAAACCAACCACGGCGGCGCGTGAAGCGCCGTCAAGCCAGCCAGCGTCCAGGAGGTTATCGGGCCACCAATGACCGCATCGATCCAGTCCATGAACGGCGCAGCCACATTTTGCACCAGGTTGAACATCAAATACATCAAAAAAAGGAACAGGGGGATGCCCAGCCAGCGGTGGGTCACCACTTGGTCGATGCGGTCGGAGAAAGTGCGCGGTGGATGTTGCGGCTTGGTCAACACCTGCCGGGCGAGCCCGCGCACAAAAGCGTAGCGCGCATCGGCCAGGGCAATGTCCACCTCGTCTCCATATACCCGCTGCAGGCGGCGATTGATTCTATCGGCCAGTTGAAGAACCGCTTCCCCTCCCGACGTCCGCTTCAGTACTTCGCGGGCTTGCTCATCGCCTTCGATGAGTTTCACGGCCAGCCACCGCGGGCGATAGCCCTCCAGGTCTGGCAAAGCCGCCAGCGCCTCGGTCAACTGACGGACGGCACGCTCCATCTCGTGGTCATAATGCAGCAAATGCGTCGGCGGCACGAACCGCTCCGGCTGCGCCGCCGCCCGCCGAATTGCGGCCCGCAAAGCATCCATCCCCACCCCCTTGCTGGCAACCGCCGTGAGCACGGGAACGCCCAGCCGCTGCTCGAAACGCTCCCGGTCGATTTGATAGCCCAGTTGCGCGGCCACGTCGGCCATGTTGAGCACGATGATCAACGGCGCACCAATCTCCAGCAATTGCGCCGTGAGGTACAG
>JALSPT010000134.1 GCA_026985785.1 Anaerolineales bacterium | reverse complement strand
GCCGCCAGGACGCACTTTTTTGGGCCGCGCGCCCCACTTTTGTAGGTGTAGCGTACACCCTTCCGCGGCAGCCTCATTTTCCCCATCCCCGCCAGGGGGTGTACGCTTGCCGGGCCGCCCCCGGTGCCTCTATTATACCACGACCACCGGCCCCGGCGGCGGCAGGGTTTCGCCTTCCCCCAGGTGGACGATGCGCTCGCGGCACACCGCGCACAGGCGGTAAACCCGCACCTGGTCTTCTTCTGCCTTGATGAGCCGCTCGATGCGCTTGTGCAGCCGCGCCCATTCTTCCGCCGTCAGCCACATTTCGAACAGGCTGTATTGCACCCGCTCGCCGTACCGCTCCAGCAGGCGGGCCAGTTTCACCCGGCGGCGGTCGCTGGGGATGTCGTAGGCGATGACGTAGTAACTTCGGGAGGGCATGGCATGGGAGGAGGGGGGGATGGAATTGCGAATGAGGAATGGCGAATGAAGGAGGAATTGCGAATGAGGAATGGCGAATGAGGTCAGCGGAAGCCCATGCCGCGGTAGCCGGGGCGGCCTTCCCGCAGGCGGCGGGCAATCTGATAGGCCTGCTCCACCAGCGATTGGTTCAGCGTCAGGCGTTCCTTGCGCAGCGGGTGCAGGAAACGCTGGGCAAAGCGGCCTTCCAGGTCTTTCAGAAAGCGGCGCAGGCCGGCTTCGCTCAGGCGGATGGGACGCTCGGGGGTGCCCGGCTCGAAATCGTCGGGCGCAATCAGCCCCTGGTTGCACACCTTCAGCACCATGCCGTCGACTACCGGGCGGAATTCCTCCATCAAATCCAACGCCAGCGCCGGGCGGCCATACACCGCGGTGTGCAGGAAACCGGCGTACGGGTCGAGCCCCACGGCCTGCACCGCGCTTTGGGCTTTTTGCAGCAGGATGGTGTAGCCCAAGGAAAGCAGCACGTTGACCGGATCGCGCGGCGGGCGGCGGTTGCGCCCCGAAAAGCGGCAGGCGGGGCGAAAGAGAGCCTTCAGCCCGCCGAAATAGGCGCGGGCGGCGGTGCCTTCCACGCCCCGCAGGGCGTTGGCGCTTTGTTTGCGTCCGGCGGTTTGCAGCGCGGCTTGCAGGTGGGCGATGGCGGCGTCCACCCCCGCGGGCACGCTGCTCTTACGGCGGCGGTAGCGTTGCAGCAGGCCGCGCTGGTGCTGAATTTTGGCCGTCACCAGGCCGCGCACCATCTGCAGCGTCCAGGCGGGGTCTTCCAGGGCGGCATATTGGCGGCGGCGTAGGGCGACGTGGGGCGTGTCGTGCCCGTGCAGGCGGCCGCGAAAGCGCCCCCGCTGGGTCAGGAAGACGATTTCCGCCCCCTTTTCCAGCAGCGCGCCCATCAGCGGGGTGGTCAGGCCGATGTTGCCGAACACCACCACCAGGGTGATCTGGTTGAGGGGCAGGCGGGCTAAAATTTCCCCCTGGACGGTGACCGTCAGCCGCCCGTTTTCCAGATGGGCCTGCGCGCCCTGGGTGGTGAGGTAGACGATGGACATGGAAAATCGCGAATGAAGAATGGCGAATGAGGGATGAGGAATGAGGAATGAGGAATTAGGGGCAGTTGGCGGCGGTTTCGGCGTCCACCCAGCGGCATTGCCCCATGCCCATGGCCGTGCTCACGCCCGCGCCGGCAAAAAGGGCAAAGCGGGCCAAAGTGGCAATGGCGCTCAGCCAGTAGCGGTCGTAGTGCAGGCCGATGAAGGTGGCTTCCCCCACTGCGCCGATGCGCCGCCCGCCGTTTTTGAGGGGCACCACTGCGCTTTGCAGGCGGTAGCGGCTGATGCCCATTACCTCGTTGGCAAAGCGCGAAATTTCTTCCGGCAGGGCCAGGGGGGCGAAGGCGTTCCAGCGCTGCCACAGGCTGCCGAACACCCAGCCGGGCAGGGGCACGGGCATGTGCCGCCCTTGCGATTTGAAGGCCGTGGGGCTGGCAAAGTGGAAGGTGAAGCGGCGGGGCGGCTCGCAGCGGGCGGTCAGCCAGGGGCGGCCCAGGTCGGCGAAGGTGGTCTGCGCCTGCCAGTGGTCTGCTTCTGGGGGCGGGGGCACGATGCGGAAGCGGCAGAAGTCGAGTTCCACCACCGCGTCGGGGGCCAGGGCGCCGCCGGGGGCGGCGGCTTCCAGCAGCAGGGCGGTGAGGCCGGCGTGGAGGGAGGTGATGCGCAGGCGGTAGGGCTTTTCGGGGTGGAACTGACCGCCGGGGAAAGCGCCCAGCAGGTTGGAGACGGTGAAAGGCCGCCAGGGCGGGTCGGCCTCGGCGTGCATGCGGGCGGCCAGGGCGGGGTCGGCCTGCGCCACCACCCGGAGCAGCAGGGCATGGGCGGCGCGCCCCCACCAGCGGGGCAGCGGGCGCTCGGGGGCGGGGTTCTCAGGCCGCAGGTGCAGCACCAGGGAAAGCAGGTCGGGCGCGGCCACGTTCATCTTTCCGAGTTGGGGGATGCTTGCCAGAGGCCGTCCACACCGATGTAGGCGCGTAGCACCCTTTGGGCTTGGGCACCCGGCGCGTAGGCCACGGTGGCTTGGGAAAGGCCGAACTCTCCCTTGTGCCATCCCCAGCCCACCAGCACCTCCACCGGGCCTTGTACCGCGCCGTTGGCGAAGGCACCTTCCCCGGCGGCCAGGGCATGGGCGGGGAGGGCAACGCCTTCCGGCACGGTGAGGATGACTTCGCTGTTTCCCTCGGCCCATTGGATGTCGGGGATGAGGGCGAGCGTTTCGCTGCTTTGTGGCTTGCATTGCGCCAGCGCCACCCGGCCCCAGCCGTAGCCCCGCTCGCCGCCCAATTGGATGTGGCGCAAGGCGTCCTGCCAGGGCTGGATCGCAGAGGGCAACTCCTCCTCCTTCACCCACAGGTCGCCGAGCAGGTA